>JBGVDY010000068.1:0-7461 GCA_045119585.1 Acutalibacteraceae bacterium
ACCGAAGCCTTATGAAGCTCACCCGAAGGGCGATTTACGTTAGCTAAATACGTTCTTACGTAAAGTCCATAAACCGCATCGCCCACAAAGGCTAAAACCGAAGGACTTAATAAATTAGGATTATCCATACTCGTCACCTAATTTACGAAGTCAAATTCGATATCAAGAATATTTACGGTATCACCTTCGCCAATACCCGCTTTTAAGAGTGCATCAATAATGCCACATTCGCGGATAACGCGTTCAAAATACTGAAGCGACTCGTAGTCATCGGGGTCGACGTTATTCATAACCTCCATAAGCCAGTCACAATCTTCAACATAGTAAACACCGTTTGCTTCGCGAACACTGAACTTGCGCAAGTTCTTAGGTTCAAATTCTACAGGCTTAGGCTCTGCTTCAAACTTCTTTATTGGTGGTAATTTAGCAAGCTCTGCCGCAATATAGTCTATAAGCTCTTTTGTGCCTTCGGCAATAGCAGCCATAATTGGGAAGAATTTGTAGCCATTTTCTTCAAAATGTGCTTTAATTCTTTCAATTTCATCCTCTTCTATAAGGTCGCACTTATTACCTACCACAATTTGCGGACGGTCTTTTAATTCTTCACTAAACACCGCAAGTTCTTTATTTATTTTGTGGAAATCGTCTATAGGGTCTCTACCCTCGCTACCCGAAATATCTAAAACGTGTAAAAGCATTCTACAGCGCTCAACATGGCGTAAAAATTCGTGGCCAAGACCCACACCTTCTCCCGCACCTTCAATAAGGCCGGGTATATCTGCCATAACAAACGAGCTACCTTCACCCATACTTACAACACCCAAAACGGGAGTAAGGGTTGTAAAATGGTAGTTGGCGATTTTAGGCTTAGCTTGCGACACAACCGAAACTAAGGTGGATTTACCAACGTTCGGAAAGCCTATAAGACCTACGTCTGCTAAAAGCTTTAGCTCAAGTGTTACGTCAAGCTCTTCACCAAGTTCACCGCTTTTAGCAAAACGGGGAATTTGTCTTGTTGAAGTGGCAAAATGTTGGTTACCCCAACCGCCGTTACCGCCTTTAGCAATAACAACCGATTCGCCGTCAGAAATATCGGCTATAATTCTGCCTGTTTCAGCATCCTTTACAACAGTACCTACAGGCACGCTTATAACCAAGTTTTGAGCGCTTTTACCTGTACAGCGTGAGGTTCCGCCATTATCGCCCGGGAGTGCTGCGTACTTACGCTTATAACGAAAATCCGCCAAGGTAGAAAGGTTGCTGTCGGCTTTAAAGACAATATCGCCACCCTTTCCGCCATCGCCACCGTCAGGTCCGCCTGCCGCCACATATTTTTCTCTATGAAAGGAAACGGCACCATCGCCGCCCTTACCTGCTTTTAAATGTATTTTCGCAATATCTACAAACATTATAATTTCCTTTAAATATTTTCGAATTCGCCGTCAAATTCTTCATCAAAAGAAACTGAACTAGCTAAAAATTCTTCCAAAAGCTCTCTGGCTTTATCAAAATCAGTTTTATCAACATAAATTTCTTCAGCGGAAAAACCACCGCCAAAAACTACTTTCATAGCGTCCTCGCTATCGGAATAGGGTATTTTATTATCGGTAAGTACATCCTTAAAAATTTCTGCCGAAACTAAATCCTCAAAACTGGTAAGCAATACCGGTTCGATTTTCTCCTCTTCTTTTACAGTTTCCTCTACCACTTTGCTAACGCCCGAAATATCTGCACCACAAATGGGGCAAAGTTCAGCGTTATCATCACAAAGTTGATTACAAACATGACAATTTTTCATAATAAAACCCTCCATTGTCAGTATATACAATTAAGCCTTAAAAAAACAAGCCCGAATGCCGTAAAGCACTCGGGCCATAATTTTTATTGCTCAACAGCGTAAATGCTAACTTGTTTTCTGTCTCTGCCAACTCTTTCAAATTTAACCTTACCATCGATAAGGGCAAATAAAGTGTCATCAGAACCACGGCCAACATTATTGCCCGCATGAATGTGGGTACCTCTTTGACGAACGAGGATATTACCAGCTAAAACAAACTGACCATCAGCACGCTTAACGCCAAGACGTTTAGACTCACTGTCACGGCCGTTCTTTGTAGAACCAACACCCTTTTTATGAGCGAATAACTGAATGTTAATCTTTAACATTTTTTGCACCTCCAATAATTTTGATATTGTTACTGTAATCGTCAGACAATGAAACTAAGTGAAGTTGTAACCCTAAAAGCACCTTTACAGTTGCTTCGCTGGGATTTATACACTTAAAACTCATTTCGGCATCACTTACCTTTATATCAGCTTTATCGCCGATAATCTCAGTAATGGTGTTTGCCGCCATATATGCCGCGCTTGAAACAGCCGCACATACTATTTTTCCGACTTCATCATTGTAGTTTACACTACTGTGACCGCTGATTTGAAACCCGTAAACCAAATTTCCATCAGCTAAAAATTTTACACTTGTCATACTAAATTAACCGATTTCGGTAATTTGTACTTTAGTGTAAGGTTGTCTGTGACCCATTTTGCGAGCGCAACCTTTTTTAGGCTTGTAAGTGAAGACAGTAATCTTCTTGCCCTTGCCGTTCTTTAAAACGATGCCTTTAACGAAAGCATCCTTCACATAGGGCTTACCAACCTTTAAAGTTCTGTTGTTTACAGCAACAACCTTTTCGAAGGTAACTTCTTCATCAATTTCTGCGTTAAGCTTTTCGATGTAGATAACATCGCCGTTTTGAACACGGTATTGCTTTCCGCCGGTTTCGATAATCGCGTACATTTTTTCACCTGCTTATTTTCAGTCTCGCTACAATAGGCGTGCACCAAAATAGGCGCAACTTTAAAAGCCCACAATATGCGGCTTAACCATTCTACCATAACAAAACCGCTTTGTCAAGCAAAAAATACGCTTTTTTTGTGCTATTTTTTGAGTTCATATATATAGAATATGTATTGACATATAACAGCATTATATAGTATAATTTTACAAGATATGTTTGGAGTGATGAATTATGGTAAATAAGAGTATAAGAAAATTAGTTTGCTACGGACTCGAGTGTGGAATTTTAAATAAGCGTGACGAGATTTTCGCAACAAACCGCATTTTAGAAATTTTAGAACTTGACGAATATGATTGTTTTGACGATTTTTCTGACGTCAACTTGGAAGAAACCTTAAAAGAACTTCTCGACTATGCAGTTTCTAAGGGGCTTATAAACGATAATATTACCGAGCGTGATTTATTTGATACAAAGCTTATGTCGGCATTAGTTCCTGCTCCAAGTACTTGTACCGAAAAGTTTTTTGCACTTTATAATGAATCACCAAAAGCTGCTACCGATTGGTACTATAAGCTAAGCTGTGACAGTGACTACATCCGCCGTTATCGTATATCCAAAGACGTTAAATGGGTAACCTCAACCGAATACGGTGACCTTGATATTACAATTAACCTTTCCAAACCCGAAAAAGACCCCAAGGCTATTGCTGCTGCAAAAAATGCAAAGCAATCGGGTTATCCTAAGTGTATGCTTTGCAAGGAATGTGAAGGCTATAAGGGTAGACTTAACTTTCCTGCTCGCCAAAATCACCGTGTTATTCCCGTTACTATAAACGGCACCGACTGGTGCATGCAGTATTCACCCTACGTATACTACAACGAGCACTGCATTGTTTTTAATTCCGAGCATACACCAATGGCAATAAACACCGCCACCTTTAGAAAGCTTTTAGATTTTGTTAAGCTTTTCCCACACTATTTTGTAGGCTCTAATGCCGATTTACCTATTGTAGGCGGTTCTATTTTAAGCCATGACCACTTCCAAGGCGGTAACTACACCTTTGCAATGGCAAAAGCGCCTATTGAAACCAATATAAGCTTTGAAGGCTTCCAAGACGTAACTGCAGGTATTGTAAAATGGCCTATGTCAGTTATTCGTTTATCCTGTAGTGACAGCGAAAGACTTATCGAATTAGCAGACAAGATTTTATCTGCTTGGCGCGGATATACCGATGAAGCTGCATTTATCTTCGCAGAAACCGATGGCACCCCACATAACACCATTACCCCTATTGCACGTAAAGTTGGAGATAATTTTGAGCTTGATTTAGTTCTTCGCAACAATATCACTACAGAAGAGCATCCTATGGGCGTATATCATCCCCATGCTGAGCTTCACCATATCAAGAAAGAAAATATCGGTCTTATTGAAGTTATGGGTCTTGCTGTTCTTCCTGCACGACTTAAAACCGAAATGGCATTACTTAAAACCGCTATGCTTGAAAACCGCGACATTAAGAATGATGAAGTTTTAGAAAAGCATGCTGATTGGGCAGAAGAAATAAAGCAAAAATACAGCAATATTACTAAAGAAAATATAGACAAAATAATAGAAGATGAAATCGGTATTGTTTTTGCTAAAGTTTTATCCGATGCCGGTGTATTCAAAAATACTCAAGACTTCTTACGCTTTACAAACGGGGTAAAATAATGTTTACAACCGTTTTAGTACAGGTTATCATCCTTTTTGTACTCATTCTATTAGGTGTTATCTTAAATAAAACCAAAATCCTTAACGATACCGCAATAAAGGGTATGACCGATTTGGTTTTATACCTTGTAACCCCTGCCGCGATAATAAATTCGTTTATAAGAGAATATAGCACCGAGCTTTTAAAAAATTTAGGTATAGGCCTAATAGCTACCTTTATAGCTCATATTGTATTCATACTCTTGTCAATATTACTTATAAGAAGTAAAAATCTTTCTCGTCAAAAGGTTTTACAGTTTGGAATTATTTTTTCAAACTGCGGCTATATGTCGCTTCCTTTGTTACAAAGCCTTTTAGGTGACGACGGTGTATTTTTCGGCGCTACCTATATTGCAGTGTTCCAAATTTTTATTTGGAGCTATGGTGTATTCCTTATGGGCGAAGGTTTTAAATCCATCACCGCCAAAAAGGTGCTTTTTAACCCCGGGCTTATAGGCTTTTTAATAGCTTTTATAATTTTCGTTATCAATATAAAAGTGCCTAGTGTAATTCGTGAACCTATTTACTATATGGCTTCCCTTAACACACCGCTTCCTATGCTTATAATAGGCTTCCACTTAGCAAACAGTAATATTATTTCAGGGCTTAAGGATATTAAGCTTTTATTCTCGGTAATTCTAAAGTTATTTGTATTGCCGATTGTTTTAATTTTAGGCTTTTACCTTTGCGGCCTTAAAGGAACAATGCCTTTGGCAATATCAATTTGTGCTAGCGCGCCTACCGCCGCAATAACCACAATGTTTTCAAACAAATTTGGCAAAGACACTTCGCTTTCGGTAACAATGGTATCCTTAACTACGCTTTTATCCGTAGTTACTATGCCTTTGATAATAACTTTAGCAGAAAAATTATTGGTATAAATATGAACAAACCTATCTACATTAAAGAGCCCACGCCACTGCAATGCGGACAAGCAGTACTCGCAATGCTTACAGGTGTTACAACCGATGAAATTATAGACTTACTCCAAAATGAAAGAGAAACCACTTTAAAAGAAATGTTTTTTTGTTTAGAACATTTTGGTATTTCTTATATTAAAGAGCGAAAAGAAGTAAAAGATAAAACGGGGCTCCCCAAAATTGCGATTTTAAGCCTTGAAACACCTAGGTGTTGGCACTGGTCGCTCTACTTTGACGGAATTTTTTATGACCCCGAGCACGGAATTATGAATGATTTTCCCGATTGTCACCGAAAATACTATTGGGAAATAAAGGAGAATATATGTTAGAACTTAAAAACATCTCATTCACTGCTGAAAATGCAGACGGACAAAAACAAATCCTTAAAAATATAAACTTAAAAATTGATGAAGGCTTTGTGGTAATTACAGGACCTAACGGCGGTGGCAAATCTACTCTTGCCAAGGTTATTGCCGGTATTATCACCCCCGACAGTGGTCAGATACTTTTAAACGGTGAAGATATTACAAACCTTTCTATAACAGAGCGTGCCAAGAAAGGCATTAGCTTTGCCTTTCAACAACCCGTTCGCTTTAAGGGTATCACCGTTCACGACCTTATAAGCCTTGCCGCAGGACAGGAAATAAGCGTAGGTGACGCTTGCGCTTATCTATCCCAGGTGGGACTTTGCGCCAGAGACTATATAAACCGCGAAGTTAATGCTTCACTTTCAGGTGGTGAACTTAAGCGTATTGAAATTGCAACCGTTATGGCAAGGGGTACAACCGTTTCAATTTTTGACGAACCCGAAGCAGGTATTGACCTTTGGAGCTTTAATAATCTTATTAAGGTTTTCGAAAAAATGAACGACACCTTAGGTGGCTCTATTATAATAATATCCCATCAAGAGCGTATTTTAAATATTGCCGATAAGGTTATTGTTGTAGCAAATGGCTCTGTAGCGCAGGAAGGCAAAAAAGAAGATATTCTACCCGAGCTTTTAGGCAAAGCTAATATGGCCTGCAAGGTACTTACCGCAAATTGTGAGGAATAAAATGGAAAATTACGAATTAGATTTACTAAAAATGATAGCCGATATAGATGGCACACCCAAAGGTGCGTACAACATACGCGCTAACGGTGCCCTGGCTTCAAGAAATATTACTGAAAACGTTCTTATAAAAGAAAAAGATGGTGCTCCCGGCATTGAAATTATTATAAAATCGGGCACTAAAAATGAAAAAGTGCACATCCCTGTAATTATAAGCGAAAGCGGTATTAAAGAAACCGTTTACAACGACTTTATTATAGGCGATGACTGCGATATTGAAATAGTTGCAGGTTGCGGTATTCATAACTGCGGAAGTGAAGAATCGCGCCACGACGGTATACACAGCTTCTTTATTGGTAAAAACTCAAAGGTAAAATATGTTGAACGTCACGTTGGCGAGGGCGACGGTACCGGAGGCAAAAATATGAATCCTACCACCGTTATAAACATTGACGAGGGTGGTTATATGGAAATGGAAACTACCCAAATCAAAGGTATCGATAATACTAAACGCGTAACTAAGGCCAAACTTAAAAAGGAAGCAACACTTGTTGTTCACGAAAAGTTAATGACTCACGGTGAACAGTATGCCGAAACCGACTTTGTTGTGGATTTAGACGGCGAAAATTCAAGTGCAAACGTAGTTTCGCGTTCGGTTGCAAAGGACAACTCAAGCCAGTTATTCTTGTCTGAAATTAACGGCAACAATATTTGTAACGGTCATACCGAATGTGATGCTATTATAATGGATAAAGCTCACGTTTCGGCAGTGCCTAAGATTACCGCTAATCATATTGATGCTTCGCTTATTCACGAAGCGGCAATTGGTAAAATTGCAGGGGAGCAGCTTATTAAGCTTATGACCTTAGGGCTTACCGAACAAGAAGCTGAAGAGCAAATAGTAAACGGATTCTTAAAGTAAATATACTTAGGGCACGAAAAG
>JBGVDY010000069.1:0-1567 GCA_045119585.1 Acutalibacteraceae bacterium
TTGCCGCCTTTAATGAAAGATTATGACCGCTTCTTCCGGGATTTGCAGACAGATTTTTTAACGCATAATTCACGGCATTTATTACACCATCAGGTTTTTTGCCGCTTGTTGCGGCATTATCAAAATATATCATATTTTTCCTCCAAAAATAGGCATCCCGTATTATCCGAGATGCCTTAAAGTTAATATTCACCAATTTCAAGAATTTTAACACCGTTTTGCCTAAGTAAAAACTCAGCGGTATTAATATCCCCTTCAAAAATTATTGCATAACCGCAGCCGTGTACATTTTCGCCCGATTTACGCTCAATTTTTGCTTTGTATCCTTTTTTTCGCAATAAGTCCCTGCCCTTTATAGCATAGGTTACGGTACCGGTTGCTACTATATATCTTTTCATTTTAAGTCACTCCGTTATTCCATACTATGCAAAAGTTACTAAACTGACAACCCCTCTTTCATTTCATCTTTATAGTATTGTATTGTCACAATAAGAATAACCGGAAATAAAACAAGTCCCCAAAAGCCTAAAACCTTTAGACCTAAAAACATTGCCATTAAGGTAAAAAGCGAATTTACACCTAATTGCATACCAATAATTTTGGGCTCTAAAAAATTACGTACTAAAACAATAACAATATAAAGAATTGCAACACCTATTCCCAACCGCAAATCATTAGAAAGTACGCTTAAAATCGACCACGGAACTAAAACAGTTCCTGTTCCTAAAACAGGTAAAAGGTCAATAATTGCAATAATTACAGATAGCAAAAACGCTTTATCTATACCAAGTATCAAAAATCCTAAATATAGTTCTAACAAAGTAATTAAATATAAAACTGCATAGCCTTTTAAAATCTTAAAAACAGTACCAACAAGAATATTTTTAATTTTTACACTATTTTTTGCTGTTTTTTCGCCTATTAGTTCTTTTACAAATCTTTTAAGCTGTAAAAAATCCTTAGAAATATAGCATGATGCAACAAGAGTTACTATACCGCTAATAAAAAATAACGGAATTTTCTTTATAAATCCACTTACCCCATTTGTGACACTATTACCAAGAGATAAAGTGAATTTTTCAATAGTTTCTACCCAAAAGTTTTCTGTAGAATTTTTTAATTCTTTAGGTAAATGTTCAAATATATTAGCATACCTATTCTCTATTTTTATAAAAAAGTTTTGTATATTTTTAAAAAAGCTTGGTAAGTATTCTATAAAATCAAAAGCCAATAAAATTATTCTGTAAACCAAAAAACAAAAAATAGCACCCACTATTGCATAAAGTAAAAGTGCAAAAATAACAGACCACATTCCTTGCGATATGTTTATTTTTTTGTTAATTTTGTTTGCAAGTGGCTGAACTGAAAATGCTATAACCGCACCAATCACAAAGGGAAATAAAAATTTTATAAGTACGTAATATACAGCAATCGATATAAAAAATACCGTTAAGACATAAAGAAAATTAATTAAAAAATCCTTTCTGGAATTTCGTCCCAAAAATATCACCCAATTTCAAGAAATGTAATATATATTAAATTTAATTATTAATTTACTTGATTTTTC
>JBGVDY010000070.1:0-1717 GCA_045119585.1 Acutalibacteraceae bacterium
GTATCATCCGCTAAACTATTGAAAGGCAATCTAAACGAATGTGAATATCCGTCAGACGTATAGTAAGCGTAAAACCTACCATCTAACAAATTTTGAGATTCAAGTGTTAAAGGAGCATCGGTCGTGAATCCTTCCTCAGCCTTTGCAGTTTGATATTTATTACCTCGCCCATTTATTAAAACAGTAGGTATATAAAATTTGTCCACTCTTTCCCAATTGTTATAATAGGCATTTACTTCATAAATACAATAGCTTTTTTTAGATAAATTATATTTATCATATAACGCTATTATTGCAAAAATACCGCCACCGTTTTGCGGCTTACCGTTAAAAAAATTAATGTGAGCCGGAATATAGAATGAAGTGTCCGAGGTTCGATTAAAGGAAATATCGCCCATTGACGTTATATTTCCCACAATATCAATTAAATAGGTATTTATATAATACGCATAATCTCCCGTTAAAACTTCGCCTATTGCAATGCGAAAATATTCTCCGCCCAAATTAATCACTGTATCGGTAACATTATATTTTAGTTTTCCTACATTGCTATAAATTGGGGTTTCTATCACTTTGTCCGGACTATTTTTAAAACCAGGTCTGCTTTTTAGATATGAGTCACTGTGCCACACATTACAACCCGAAGCGAGTTTATTATCCTCTATTAAATCGGAACTATTTTCAGTATCTAATCCACCGTCAAGCACTCCTGTTTTAAAGATTTTTACCCCCTGAGCGTTTAAAGAACTATATTTCATTTAATCAACTCCCATAATCAGCTTTAGGTAATTTATCTACAATAACATCCTTACAAGATAGCGCCGCCGCTCTTTTAGCATTATAAATATCAGCAAACATTTTATTCTTAGTACCATCACCCTCAACAAGCGCCAATAACATTGCAACCCCATAGCACAGCGCATCTAACGCTTTATCGCTCGCTTCAATTTTATCTGAAAGCCTTATAATATTAGGTATCTTTAAATCAAAACAAATTTGGTTAATTATTTCGGGTGCTCTTTTTAATAGATTTTGGTTATCAGTTTTGGCGGTATAAGAATTAAGATAACCTAAAAGATTCAAAACTCGATTGAATACGTCATTCCCCGTCATTTTTTGTTTCCTCCTTTGTTGCTAATAAATTTCTACGGTCAGTAAGTACACCGTTAGGCAAGCGTTCTATAAGCTCTTTGCGGTCGATTACACCCTTTTCGAAAAGGGTAAGTAACGCGTTCATTCGCTCTTTTTCACTATATACAGTATCATTTACAACCTCAACCTTTGTACTTATAAGCAAGTCTTTATATTTATCACCGTCAAACGGCATATACCAAACGCCGCTTTTATCCGAAATTTTAATCTTTCGTTTGCCGTATTTAGTAACCCAAAATTCTGCCCAAATACGTGCCGTTTCTTCAATAAAGTTATAAAATCGGTTTTTAGCGATTTGCAGTGGCATCAAAGCCGATTCTCGCATAGTTAAAAGCGCGGTTGCATTATCAGCTCTTGAGTCACCTAAAGCAACCTCATTAGCGCCGCTTTGAGTAAGAGTATTATTTATAAGCGAGTTAATACTGCTGTCATAATCTTTTAAAGAAGTTGGAGGCGAAACATAGTTTACCGCTCCCGCAACGTCTTCATTACTGCCGTACACCTTTATAATCTGTCCGGGCTCGTTAGTTACCTTTTCGGTAACTGTGTCGCCATTTACAAGCAT
>JBGVDY010000071.1:0-1186 GCA_045119585.1 Acutalibacteraceae bacterium
ATAAAGAATATACGGTCTGCAACTTCTCGAGCGAGGCCCATTTCGTGAGTTACAATCGCCATTGTCATACCTTCTTGTGCAAGAGATCTCATAACTTCAAGTACTTCACCAACCATTTCGGGGTCGAGTGCGGAAGTCGGCTCGTCAAAGAGCATAACTTCGGGTTGCATACATAAAGCACGAACTATGGCAACACGTTGCTTTTGTCCGCCCGATAACTGTGACGGGTAAGAGCTTGCTCTATCAGCAAGACCAACACGTTCTAATAGCTTAATAGCACGTTCTTCGGCATCTTCTTTAGAAAGGCCTAAAAGCTTAATGGGTGCCATTGTCATATTGTTAAGTACTGTCATATGGGGGAAAAGGTTAAATTGTTGGAAAACCATTCCCATTTTTTGACGGTGAATATTAATATTGGTTTTAGGGTCGGTAATATCAGTACCATCAAAGATAATCTGACCGCCTGTAGGCTCTTCTAAAAGGTTAAGGCAACGCAAAAATGTTGATTTACCTGAACCTGATGCACCAATAATACAAACAACTTCGCCTTTTTTAATTTCGGTATCAATTCCGGTTAAAACTTCGATTTCACCAAAACTCTTTTTAAGGCCTTTTACTTCAATTAAAGTTTCATTAGTGGTCACTCTTACGCAGCCTCCTTTCAAGCATATTAAGGAAGTATGTAAATATCATTACAAGTACTAAGTAAATTGCCGCTAAAACAAGATAAGGCACAAATGCATCATAGTTATCGGCAACGATGGCGCGCGCAGCTCTTGTTAAATCGAAAACAGTAATAAAGCCTGCAACAGATGTTTCTTTTATCATTACAATAAATTCATTACCTAAAGCGGGTAAGATGTTTTTAATGGCTTGTGGGAGAATGATTTTAGTCATTGTGGTGCCGTAGGTAAGACCTAAAGAACGACCTGCTTCCATTTGCCCTTTATCTATTGATAAAATACCTGAACGAATAATTTCTGCAACGTAGGCACTACTGTTAATACCAAAAACAAGTATTGCTATAAATAATGCTTTGTATTCAAAATCACGCCAAGCAGTTGCAAAAATACCGAAATAGAAAAGAAGCAACTGTACCATAATAGGTGTACCACGTATTATGGTAATGTAAACCGTAGCAATACCGTTTAGTAGTTTAGTAAATATGTTTTTGTGAGGGATAACC
>JBGVDY010000072.1:0-1369 GCA_045119585.1 Acutalibacteraceae bacterium
ATCCCGAAGGAAAAAGAGGTAGTGTAACCCGTTTTGGTAACGCTATTGAAATTTACGGCGGTTGTAATGGCTATAAGGTTGAAAACAACTATATTTACGAAGTATACGATGCCGGTATTACCCACCAGATAACTACAAATAGAAAGATAATGCTCGAAAATATTGAATACAAGAGCAACCTTTTAGAAAAATGTGTTTACGGTATTGAATATTTCCTTGACCAAATTGAAGGCGAAAGAGAAAGTTGCATGAAAAACGTCTTTATGCGTGACAACTTTATACGCCTTTCAGGTTACGGTTGGGGACAACAACGTCACAACACCCATACCCCTGCGCTTATTAAGGGTTGGAGTTATGTAAACACAGGCGAAAACCAAGTTATAGAAAATAACATTTTCGACCGCTCGGCTTATAGAATGCTTCATTTGGTAGCTTTAAAGGATAAATTCTGTCCCGAAATGAAAAATAACACCTATATTCAACATATAGGCGCTACCTTAGGTCAATACGGCGGTAACGAAATCGAAGAACCTGCAATACTTAAATTTGATGAAAACGTAGAGCAAAGCATCAAAAACGTTTTCGGTGATGAAACCGCAAAAATCTATTATATTGAAGATTAATTAAATAAAATACCACCCGCATAGCGGGTGGTATTTTATTTTAGGGCATAGCCCTCGTCGTTTAAGGGTGGGTTACGGTGGCGAAAAACTCTTTAAGTATTGTTATACTTGCCGACAAATTGAACCTCGAGTTTTCAATTTATCGGCTGTCTTATGTGGATAAATCTTTGTCACTAAAAAAGTGGAGCTTTCCGCCTTTTTTCGCCAATATAAGAAAGGGCGTTCCCATCACGGCATGAGCAACTATATAATTTTTTAACCACACAAATATCACGTAGTTTCCGTTTTATAAACTAAGAAAATAAATTATTCAAGAGTAATTATACGTGTTTTTATTGCTTTTCTGCGAATACCGTCATCACATAAATGATAAAAATCGGAATACGCAATCATTGCGTGAGTGTCATCAAGCGCCAAAATATCGCAATTGCAACACGAACCAACCCATTGATGGAAATTAGGAGCTTCTACAGGATTATTCATTAAATGTGAGCGGTTACCGGGTGTCATAATTTCAACCTTTTCATCCCAACTAAGACCTGTTTCATCATTAGTTGCACGAACAAAAATACCGGGTCTGCCGTAAATTGCAACAATAGTGCTGCCCAATTTACACATTCTTGGTAAAACGCCGAAGTCGTCATATCTTACAGGTTTAGACCAAGTTTCACCGTAGTCGGTTGAACGGGTAATATAGCTTGGTGACCAGCAAGCATCGCCCTTATCAAAACTGTTTGTTCTAATAA
>JBGVDY010000073.1:0-2252 GCA_045119585.1 Acutalibacteraceae bacterium
TTTACGAAAAAGACGGTCAGTACCAATTTTATGCCGAAGAAATGTATCCTGACGGTTTAGGTGATATTTCCTTACAGTTTGAACAAATAAAAGAACGCTTAAAAAGTGAAGGATTATTTGATACTCAAAATAAGCGTCCTATTCCTAAATTTCCAAGAAGTATTGCTGTTATTACAAGTGAAACAGGTGCCGCCGTACAAGATATTTTGAATATTTTAACCCGTAGATATCCATTAACAGAAATTGTACTTTGTCCTGTTTCAGTTCAGGGTGAGAATGCAGTTCCTGAAATGCTTAATGCTTTAGAAAGGATATATTCGTTATCACGCTGTGATTTGATTATAATTGGTCGTGGCGGTGGCTCTATTGAAGATTTATGGGCATTTAACAGTGAAGAATTGGCACGTAAAATATTTGAATCACCGGTCCCCGTAATTTCAGCCGTTGGCCATGAAACCGATTTTACTATTTGTGATTTTGTTGCCGACCTTCGTGCTCCGACGCCATCTGCGGCAGCAGAGCTTGCAGTACCGGATATTGCTGATATAAAGAGAAATATTTTTGCTTTGAATCAAAATTTAAAAACTGCACTTCAAAATAAACTAAGCAATCTTAAACTTCGCTTTATGGTAGTAAATAATTCTCCCTACCTTAAAAACGGTGATAAAACACTTTTGGCTTCAAGACGTCAAACACTTGATATATTAACTGATAATTTAACAACACGCTATAAATCAATTTTAAGTTTGAATTCTGCACGATTAAAGCAAAATATTGCTTCGCTTGATGCATTAAGTCCTTTAAAGGTTTTAAGTCGAGGATATTCAGTTGCCGAAATTGACGGCAAGGTTTTAACCAGTATAAAAAGTGTTAATGAAGGCGATAAAGTAACATTAAAACTTTCTGACGGAAGTTTGCGTTGTACTGTCGACACAAAAGGAGATAATAATGGAAATTAATTTTGAAAAAAGTCTTATTGAACTTGAAAATATTATTAAAAGATTAGAAAGTGAAGAAGTTTCGCTTGATGAATCAATCGCCCTTTTTGAAAAAGGTGTTACTCTTTCTAAGGAATGCAGTAAAATCTTAGAAAAGGCTGAAAATAAAATAATCTCTTTAACTGATGCAGAAAGTGAGCAGACTAATGACTGATAATTGGATGAACGAATACAAATTATTGGTTGAAAAAGAAATTGAGCGCTTAATACCTAAGTTAAATAATTGTGGTTATTCTGCAGTAAATGATGCGGCTCGTTACAGCCTTACCTTAGGTGGTAAACGTATTCGTCCAATAATTATGCTTGAGTGTTGTAGGATATTTGGCGGCGATATTTTGGACGCTTTAAATTTTGCTGTTGCGCTTGAAATGATACACACTTATTCTTTAATTCATGATGATTTACCTTGTATGGATAACGATGATATGCGTCGCGGTAATCCTTCGTGTCATATTAAATTTGGCGAAGATACTGCGCTTTTAGCAGGTGATACATTGCTTACAGAAGCATTTGGTGTTGCAGCTAACTCATTAGTTGAGGATGCACGTAAAATTAAAGCTATCTCGATTTTAGCTAATAGAGCAGGTCTTCACGGTATGATAGGCGGTCAGGTTTTAGATTTATCTTTTGAAAAAACAAAACCCACTTTAGAAGAATTAAAAGAAATGTGCCGATTAAAAACAGGTTGTCTAATTTCGGCTGCTGCCGAAATAGGTGCAACTGTTGCAGGTGCTGATGAAACAAATATTAATTTAATTTCCGAATATGCTTTTAATGTTGGTCTTGCATTTCAAATTATTGACGATATTTTAGACGTTACAAGCACTACCGAAACCTTAGGTAAGCCTGTTAACAGTGATATTGAAAATGAAAAAACAACTTTTGTAACCTTGTTAGGTTTAGAAAAAGCAAAAGAATATGCTTCTTCTCTTACAAATAATGCATTAGATGTTTTAAATTCTTTAAATAAAGATACTAAGCAACTTTGCGAGCTAACAAATTTGTTACTTAAAAGAAACTATTAAAGGACTGTAAGTTTTGAGTTATGAAATTTTAAACAAAATATCCGAACCGTCGGATATAAAAAAATTGAATAATAATGAACTTAATAAAGTTTGCGGTGAAATAAGAGAATGTATAATTGACGTTGTTTCTAAAAACGGCGGTCATTTGGCTTCAAACATAGGAACCGTAGAGCTTACTGTCGCATTGCATAGAGCATTTAATTCGCCAATTGATTCTATTGTATTTGAC
>JBGVDY010000074.1:0-3660 GCA_045119585.1 Acutalibacteraceae bacterium
AAAAGCAAGACTTTCCAAAAATTCTTGCTCACTCTCCCCTGCAAAGCCTACCATAATATCGGTAGTAATAGCAGCGTCGGGAAAGGCTTTACGTATACGCTCGACCAAATCACGGTAAAAGGCGGTATCATAGTGCCTATTCATACGCTTTAAGGTTTTGTCACACCCTGACTGCAAGGACAAATGAAACTGCGGGCAAAACTTTTCTTGCTTTTTAAAACGCTCTAACATTTGGTCGGTTATATGGTCAGGTTCAAGTGAACCTAAACGCACACGCTTAATACTCGAAACACTACAAACTGCATCTACTGCATCGCAAATATTTATTTCTTCACCCTTACCGTATGAAGTCAGATTTATACCAACAAGCACAACTTCAACAAATCCGTTTTTAGCTAAATTTTCAGCTTCGGCTTTGATTTCTGCAACAGGCTTTGATCGTACCCAACCGCGCGCGGTAGGAATTATACAATAAGTACAAAAGCGGTCACAACCGTCTTCAATTTTCATATAAGCTCGGGTGCGCTCTGCAAACTCGGTAATAGGCGGAGTATTAAACCTTTCGATACGGGTATGCTCGCCAACCTCGAAAATTCTCTTACCGTCAAGCAAAAATTGCTCTACGCTATTTATAACCTTTGTGACGTCGGTATTACCGATTATTATATCGGCACCGTCCAGTACCTTTGATTTTTCGGCAAAGGCTTGCACCATACAGCCCGTAAGTACAATAACTGCATTAGGGTTATTTTTGCGAAAACGGTGAAGCGCCTGACGAGTTTTACGGTCACTTTCGGCTGTGACTGTACACGAATTTATTATAAGCACGTCAAACGGTGCCGATGTCGGCACCGCAGTATGACCTTTATTTATAAATGCTTCACGCATAACCTGAGTTTCATATTGATTCACCTTGCAACCCAGTGTGTAAAACGCTATGTTCATAAATTCTCCTGAAGTTTTTTATAATAATTTACTGCTAATTGGTCGCAGCGCTCGTTTTCAGGATGCCCTGCATGACCTTTTACCCAGTCGATTGTGACGTCGTGTTCGCTTATAAGATTTAAAAGCTTTTCCCATAAATCAGGGTTTAAAGCAGGCTTTTTATCCGCCTTGCGCCAATTATTTTTTCGCCAAGACTCTGCCCAGCCTTTTGTAATTCCGTCTGCCACGTATTTAGAATCGGTAACAAGCCTTACCTTGCAAGGTTCCTTTAAAGCTGCAAGACCTTCAATTGCGGCGGTTAATTCCATACGGTTGTTTGTAGTATCCCTTTCACCACCCGAAAGTTCTTTCTCGTGACCGTTATAACGAAGCACTACACCCCAACCGCCGGGTCCCGGATTGCCCGAACAGGCGCCATCTGTAAAAAGTTCAATATACTTCATAAATTAATACTTCCTAAAACTGCCTACAACCTTGCCGAGCACGGTAGGATTCTCGGGATAAATAGGCTCAAAATCCTCATTTTCGGGCATAAATATAATTTGCTTATCCTTAATCAAAAGGCGTTTAACAGTAGCCTCTTCTCCATCCATACCTATAACAATATCACCGCTACGGCAGGGCGAATTTTTATCTGCGACAATTATATCGCCATCCATTATGCCGACGTTTTTCATACTGTATCCTACAACCTTTAACGCAAAAAGACCTTCGGCATTTCTTGATGGATAAGGTATATAATCTTCAATTTCTTCAATAGCCAAAATAGGCTTACCTGCAGTAATTCTACCGACAAGCGGTACCATAGAAGAATCATACCCCGTATCAAGCTTTATAGCGCGTGAATACTTTGCATCACGAACAATGTAGCCTTCTTCTTCCAAAACGCCTAAAATTGCATGCACGGTTGAAGTAGACCTAATGCCTGTATTATTGCAAATTTCACGAACTGTGGGTGGAAAGCCGCCCGACATTTGCTTTATTATAAAATTATATACACTTTGCTGTTTTTCGGTAAGCGGTTTTTTAGACATTTAAAAATCTCCTTATCGAACATTTATTCGTTTTTAGTATAACATTTATTCAGATATATTGCAAGCAAAATTATTAAATACTAAAATACGTACTCTATTTGATATAGCAGAATATTAAGTAAATATATACCTATTCTCTAAATAACCCTACAGCAGATGAAAAAAATCTTCGATATGGTGATGCTTTTTAAAGGAAACCATCTCCCTTTTTGTATATAAAAATGACACTTTCAAATTTTGAAAGTGTCATAGTTTGTTAGATACATTGAACAGCCAATCTTAATGTTATCGGATTGCAAAGTTTAAATCTCTTTTAAACCGAAAACACAAATCGAAACTATTTTCGATAATTCTTCAATTGGTTTATTGCAACCGTTTTTTAGCCACTCAGTAACGATGGCGTTGATGCCATTAAGATAATACATCATAACGTATTGCCTGTCGCTCTGCGGATAATGAAATCTATCCAGTATAGGATTGAATATGTTATCAAACATTCGTTTATAAACATCTTCAAAGCCCAAGGTTTTATTATTTGTTAATGCTGTACCAAAAACCTCTTTATTGTCTTTGATATAAGTAAAATAAGGTGTTAGGTACTTATCGCAAACAAATATCAAATCATTAAGTTCGCAATTTTTAAGGTTTAGTGCAATCGATTTTGTTTCTGTTGAGAAATAAGATAAAAAATCATTCAGTAAATATCGTACAGTTTCTTCAAGCAAATCGCCAACTGTTTCATAATGTAGATAGAAGGTTGAACGATTTACTCCTGCCATCTCACATAGCTCACTTATAGATATAAAGTCAAGCGGTTTCTTTTTTAGCAGTGAAATCAATGCAAGGTCCATTTTAGTGGCAGTATTAAAATATTTACTTTCTGATTTATTCATATTACCACTCCTTGCCATACTTTGTTATTTATCGGCAATTTCTTTTGCGAGTTGCACTATTTCATAGGCATATTTCGATTTGCCTTTTTCAAGCATTTTTTTGTAGATGGGATAATTAACACCGCAACCGATAAGACCTACAATACCGACGATAATTCCAAGTATCATACCCCAGATACCGTCTCCAATAACTTGCATTGCCAAGCACATGCCCGTACCAAAAACAAGTGCCGAAATAATGCCACAAGTGTAAGTAAAAATTGTTGCGGGAAGTTTTGCCTTATTGTCCAGCTTTTTAAGTGCAACAAGTTTTGAACTTTCTTTTGGCGCATAGTCCTTTGCGATTGATTCTGCTATAATTTTGTCTGTGTTCATATTAAGAACCTCCTTTAATTTTTGTAACTATATTGTACATTTCCAAGGAGATTAACTGAACAACACAAAATATAAAATGTGTTGACTTTAAAACATTATATCATAACTGAAAAGATTATTAAAGTTTATATTAAAATTTGGCACCTTCCTTACGGAGGGTGCCAAAAAAGCCTTTTTTAAATTATTTATTTCTCGATTTAATCCAATTTCGTGGCGAGAATAAAAGTATCATAGGATAAATTTCAAGTCTGCCGAGAAGCATCGCAAAGGATAATACTATCTTAGAAAGCGGTGAATAAATATCATAATTACTTGCTGCCGCAGAAAATGCAGGACCTACGTTATTAAAGCAAGAAACCGCGGCTGAAAGATTTGTTTCCAAATCGTAAGGCTCAAAAAGTAATATGAAAAAT
>JBGVDY010000075.1:0-7390 GCA_045119585.1 Acutalibacteraceae bacterium
TTTTCAATAAGAGAGGAAATTATAGCCTGAATTTCAGCTATATTATCGGTAGCGCGTGGATGAACTGTAGCTTGGCGCACATTAAGACCTTTAGCATCGGTCCAAAATTCTTCTATATATCTTTCAGCAACTTCGGGTACGGTAATACCTTCAGCATTAGCTTTGTTTATAAGCTTATCATCAATATCGGTAAAGTTTTGAACAAAGTTTACGTTGAAACCGCGCCACTCAAAATAACGGCGCAAAACGTCAAACACGCAAAGCGGACGTGCGTTACCTATATGGATATAGTTATATACCGTAGGGCCGCAAGCGTAGATTTTTACTTCGCCATCCACTAACGGCTTAAATTCATCTTTTTGTCGGGTTAATGTGTTAAAAATTTTCATACTATTTCTCCTTGAGTTTCATTTCAAGCTCTAAAATACGGCTTTCGAGTGCATCCATTTTTTGCTTAACAGGGTCGGGAATGTGAATTTGGTCTAAAGCAACACGTTTGCCATCTTGCTTTACAACACGTGCCGGAACACCCACAACTGTTGAATTTGGCGGAACTTCGGCAAGAACTACCGCTCCCGCAGCCACGCGTGAATTATCACCTATTTTAAATGGACCTAAGACCTTTGCACCGGCACTTATCATAACATTATTGCCTATTGTTGGGTGGCGTTTACCTGTATCTTTACCGGTACCGCCCAAGGTGACACCTTGGTAAATCAGTACGTCATCGCCAATTTCGGTAGTTTCACCTATTACAACACCTGTACCGTGGTCAATAACCAAGCGCCTGCCTATAGTAGCACCGGGGTGAATTTCAATACCTGTTTTGCGCGCCGCTTTTTGCGAAACGTAACGCGCTAAAAACATCATATTATGCTTGTAATAAAAATGCGCGCGGCGGTGCATTCTTATTGCTTTAACGCCCGGATAAAGGAAGAACACTTCCAAAAAACTTCGTGCCGCAGGGTCGCGCTCACGAACGGCGTTTACGTCTTCAATTATTCTTTTAAACAAACTGGTCACCTACTGTTTATTTTGCGTTTGCAATATACGTTCTTCCGTCCCAAATATAAATTGCGCCCGAAATAGCACAAAGCACAGCTGAAAGCCAGAACAAAGCAATAATAACCATATTAAGTATTGCAAAGGTTTGGGTAGGAATAGCCACGAACTCACTGATAGCATAAACTGCTAAGGCAAAAACTATACCCGCCATTTGACTTACCGTTTTACACTTGCCCCAAATATTTGCCGCTACAACCTCACCGCCTGCGGTTACTGCAACCAAGCGAATAGAAGAAACAGCGAACTCGCGGAACAACACTATAAAGGTTATTGCAACCATATGCCAGCTTAAATCACCTTTACCGTAAATAAACATAAAGCCTAAATAAGCGGCTGTTGTAAGCATTTTATCAGCTAAAGGGTCCATAAATTTGCCAAAATCGGTTACCATATTGTACTTTCTTGCCATATGTCCGTCAATAGCATCGGTAATTGAAGCCAAAGCAAACAACACAAGAGCTACTGTATAATGGTAGTTAAAGCAAACAAGCATTATAACCATAAAAATTGGGGTTGCTATCATACGTGCCAAGGTTAATTTATTCGGGGTATTCATTCTTCAAGTTCTCCTAACAAATCATATTCTAAACAGTCGTTTACTCTAACCTTTACAAAGTCACCAATAACAAGCGGTCTTGTAGACATAAAGAAAATTTTACCGTCAACTTCGGGAGCGTCACCCAAAGTTCTGCCAAAATAACACTTAATATAGTCGTCCCAGCCTTCAATTAAAACTTCGGTTACTGTATCAATTTTTTCTTCGTTTTTCTCAGCAGCGATAGTGGTTTGCATATCCATAATATTTTCCATACGCGAAACCTTAATCTGCTCTTCTACCTGACCATCCATTTCGGCAGCCAATGTATCTTCTTCCGCAGAATACGTAAAGCACCCCAACCTATCAAAACGGGTTTTCTTTACAAATTCTGCCAATTCTTCAAACTGCGCTTCAGTTTCACCCGGGAAGCCTGTTATAAAGGTAGTACGCAACGTAATATCAGGGATTTTATTACGGATTTTTGTAATTAACGCTTCAAGACTTTGCTTATCGCCTTTACGATTCATTTTCTTCAAAATTTCACCGTTTATATGCTGAAGCGGAATATCCAAATATTTTACAAGCTTTGGCTTACTTGCTAACACATCCAAAAGCTTATCGGTAATTTTATCGGGATATGTATACAAAGTTCTTATCCAATGAATACCGTCTACCTTACATAGTTCGGTAAGTAATTCCGGAAGCTTGGGCTCACCGTAAATATCAGTGCCGTAAGCAGTGGTGTCTTGCGCTACAACTATAAGTTCCTTAACACCGTTCGCTGCAAGCTCTGTAGCCTCTTTAACACATTCTTCTATCGTACGGCTTCTAAGTCTACCCCTGATTTTTGGTATAGCACAGTAGGTACAACAGTTATCACAACCGTCGGCTACCTTTAGGTATGCAGTAAATGGCATACCGCCTAAAATTCGCTTGCCGTTTAAATCTAAATCAGTTTTTTCGCCGTAAGAATTTTTAAAATTGCCTTCAATTGCATTTTTTACAATTTCTGCAATATTTCCGTTAGAGCCTATACCTACGCATACGTCAACTTCGGGAATTTCTTCAGTTACGTCATCCTTATAGCGTTCCGCTAAACAACCTGTCACAATAAGTGCTTTACAGTTACCCTCAGCCTTATAACGTGAAGCTTCTAAAATATTTTCAATAGCTTCTGCTTTAGCATCTTCTATAAAACCACAGGTATTTATAATTATTGCATCCGCCTGAGATTCTTCGGGAGAAAGTTCAAAGCCCGCTTGCTTAAGGGAGAAAAGCATCATTTCGGCATCTACCTGATTTTTAGGGCAACCAAGTGACACCATACTAACCTTATACATATTATTCCTCAAATTCCTCTATATAACTTTTTAGCGCTTCTCTTATTTGCGAGTAAGAAAAGCCTTTACGAGAAAGGGCAGCAAAAACCTTTTGGGCGCCACCATCTTTTTGTAATTTTGTTTGGTACTTTTTTTCTAAAAGATTTTTAATTTTATCGAGTTCATCGTTGTTTTCTGTTTCTAAAACCTCTTTCGCCACCGCATAAGGCACACCCTTTAGCGTTAGCTTTTGCAAGATTTCACGTTTGGAATAATTTGAAACCGCTAGCCTTTCGGCATAATTTTCAGCAAAACGGCGGTCATCTATTAAACCAACTTCAATGAAACGCGCAACAACTTTAGCAGCAGACTCTTTTGTAAAGCCACCGCGCAAGAGTTTATCATAAAGACCTTTTTCAGTATGGTCGGCACGGTCTAAATACCAAACTGCGCGCGATTTTGCACGGCGATAATCCGATTCTTCAAGCAACTCTTTTAAACCGTTCTCGTTTAAATTCGTACCAACCTTTAAGCAGTTTTCAGCACAAACATCATTATCTATCAAAGCTTCATTTCCATCTTCAAAACTCAACTTTGTTAAATGAAGCTTATCTTTTTTTATAGCTTTTATTTGCATTAGTCGTCTACTGCAATATCAATATCAATAGATTTTCGCGGCGCTACAGGCTCAGTAGGCATAATGAATTCATCATTCTCTGCTTCTATTGCTTTATCGTTGCTATCGGTCAAAATTGCCATAATCTTATCTTCAATTTCTTGTGCTAATTCGGCATTGTCTTCAAATAACTTTTTAACGTTATCTCTACCTTGACCTAAACGGGTTTCGCCATAATAGAACCAAGCACCCGATTTTTTAACAACTCCTGTACTAACGCCTGCATCCACAATTTCACCCGCGTGGGAAATACCCGTGCCGTACATAATGTCAAATTCGGCAACCTTAAATGGTGGTGCTACCTTGTTTTTAACAATCTTAGCCTTTGTGTGAACACCAATAATATCACTACCATCTTTAATAACTTCGCCCTTGCGAACATCAATACGAACTGATGAATAGAATTTAAGCGCTCTACCACCTGTGGTGACTTCGGGATTACCGTACATAACACCGATTTTTTCACGTAATTGGTTAATAAAGATAGCTGCACAGTTAGTCTTAGACAAAGCGCCTGTCAATTTACGAAGTGCTTGTGACATAAGGCGTGCCAACTGACCAACGTGGTTATCACCCATTTCACCCTCAATTTCCGCTTTAGTAACTAAAGCTGCAACCGAGTCGATAACAATAATATCCACCGCACCCGAACGCACAAGGCTTTCAGCTATTTCTAAAGCCTGCTCACCGGAATCGGGTTGAGCTACCAACAAGGAATCAATATCAACACCTAAATTAGCCGCATATACAGGGTCTAAAGCATGCTCAACGTCGATAAATGCAGCAGTACCGCCTGCTTTTTGAGCTTCAGCTACGCAGTGAAGCGCAACTGTAGTTTTACCCGAAGATTCGGGACCGTATATTTCTACAATTCTTCCTTTCGGGATACCGCCTATACCAAGCGCTACGTCAAGTGTTAAAGAACCTGTTTTAATATGCTCAACACTCATAGCAGCATTTTCGCCAAGGCGCATAACTGCACCCTTACCAAACTGCTTTTCTATTTGTTCAATGGCGGTTTTAAGCGCCTTTTGCTTTTCGCTGTCATCGGTCAAATTAACCGCAGTTTTTGTTGTTGAATTTTTTGAAGCCATTTTTATTTCTCCTTTATTCTTTGGTCGCAGTGACTACTCGTTCTATACCGTTTAAATCTTTAGTTACTGTAATGTTTGTAAAATCGGCATCCTTTAAAAGATCCGATACGCGCTCATATTCATTTATGCCAACCTCAAAGGCTATCATACCGCCACTTTTTAAAGAATTTTTATAATTATTAATTATCGCTCTGTAGAAATCCAAACCGTCTTCCCCACCTAAAAGTGCAGTTTCAGGCTCGAACTTAGTTTCAGGGGAAACAATTCCCATCTCGTTTGGGGGTATATACGGCGGATTGCTTACTATTAAATCATACTTTTGCTCGCTTGCATCCGCGTTAAGTACGTCACCCGAAAATGGCAAAGCATTATAAGCACCGTTTAGTTTTATGTTTTCTTCTATATAACGCATAGCTTCGGGATATTTTTCTAAAAGCACTACCGCACTTTCAGGAAAATCACACGCCAAAGAAATGCCTATGCATCCACTACCCGAGCATAAATCCAATATTTGTGCTTTGGGTTTATTTTCTAAATACTTAACGCATTCTTCTACCAAAACCTCGGTGTCGCTACGGGGAATTAAAACCCCAACGCCAACCTTAAATTTGTATTTATAAAAAGCCCATTCACCCAAAATATACTGTAAAGGATATCTAATTTCGCGTTGACGAAGTATTGCGGTTAAATTATTTTGTTGAAACTCAGTAAGTTCTTTTGCATATTCAGTTAAAATTTGAGTATTATTAAGTCCTGTAATATGCTTAATTATAAGCTTTGCTTCAAAAACGCTGTCGGGAATACCTGCCATCTTTAGCTTTTGCTTAATTTGATTATATGCCTCAAATATTGTCATTTGCTCTCTCCACATCCGGAACTTCGGGCTCACATGCCTTAAGTGCTGCAATTGCAATTTCAATCATATCATCTTCCGGTTCTTTGGTAGTAGCCCTTTGAAGCCATACACCGGGAGCTGAGATTATGCGAGTAATTACGTTATCGTATCTACCGCAAATTTTAAGCACTTCATAGCCTGCACCGCAAATTAATGGTATCATTAAAATTTTAGCCAATACCCAAAGCCATTTAACACTATAAACGCCCGGGAAAATTATTTGTAAAAGTGTGGAAAATACAACACTTACAAGTATCATAAGTATCATAAATGAAGTACCGCAACGTGGGTGAAAGCGTTTTTGCTTTCTAACGTTTTCAACAGTAAGTTCCAAACCCTTTTCGTAGCAAAAAATTGTTTTATGCTCTGCGCCGTGATACATAAATACACGCTTTATATCCTTCATAAGCGACACTAAGCACACATAGCCAACAAATACTGCAAGCTTTACAAATTGCTCTATTAAAGAACGTAAAAGCTTAGATGTAATTTCAACGTCGAAAAGCATTTCTATACCGGATACTAAAAGGCGCGGTATATACATAAAGAGCACTACTGCCAACAAAGTCCCTAATACTGCACCTATTATCATTACAGTATTAAGCAATGCGCTTTCCTTTTTTTCTTCCTTTTCGGTTTTAGGCTTATTTTCTTCTTCTAAATCAGTAAATCCTGATTTGTCGGCAGAAAGCATAAGCGCCTTATAACCTTCTATCATAGATTCCACAAAAGCGGTAACACCACGAATAATCGGAATTTTAAAGAATTTATACCTTTTGCTAAGAGGTACATAATTCATATAGGTAGTGTCTATACTACCGTCGGGAAGGCGAACACATAAGGCTGATTTTTCAGGGCTTTTCATCATAATGCCTTCAATTAAAGCCTGACCGCCAATTGAGGTGTATTTATTCATCTGTTTCTCCTTTTCCATTTTCAGGTTCTTCTGTAGTTTCGACAATCGGTGTCTCGTAAATTGGTAGTACTACAGTAACCTTGGTTCCTACATTTTCGGTACTTTCAATAAATAAAAGTCCGTCATGTTGTTTTATAATTTCATCGGCAACGGCAAGGCCTATGCCCGAACCGCGTACCGTTTTATTTGCTTTATAAAATTTTTCTTTAACACGGTCAATATCCTCTGCCGGAATACCAACACCGGTGTCAATAACCGTAATGCGAACACATGCTTCTTCAATACTTAGGTTTACAAGTACCTGTCCGCCAGCGTTGGTGTACTTAACAGCATTGTCTATTACGTTTATAAATACCTGCTTTAAGCGGTTTTTATCACCAAGCACCGTAATTTCTTCACTCGGTACCGATACTACCAAATCGATATCCTGCTTTTTAGCAAGTTCTTTATACATATCAGCTGATTCATTAAGTATTAAGGTTACGTTCATCGGTTGTGCCACCAAAGAAAGTCTACCTGTTTGCATACGTGAGAAATCCAAAAGTTCTTCAACCAAGCTTGACAGACGGTCTGCTTCGCTTAACACAACGTCAAGTCCTCTACCCACAAGCTCAGGGTCGGTATCTAACGACATTTTAGCCGTTTCACCCCATCCGCGTATAGCAGTTAAGGGGGTTCTAAGCTCATGCGAAACTGAAGATATAAAATCATTCTTTATTCCTTCAGAATTATGAAGCTCTGAAGCCATATAGTTAATTGCATCACACAATTCGCCGATTTCATCGTCACGCTTAATCTCTATACGCGACTCAAAATCTCCACGCGCGATTGTACGCGCTATATTACTTACGTCACGAATTGGGTTTACGATAGACTTAACAAAAAAC
>JBGVDY010000076.1:0-13095 GCA_045119585.1 Acutalibacteraceae bacterium
AATACAAAATATCATAAGTGAAGAATTACCAACAGTAAATGAAACCATAGCCCTTTTTGATAAGGTAGGTCTTCCTAAGACAATGGGTGAATTAGGTATATCCGAAGAAATTTTACCACTAACCTTTAAAGCGGCAAAGGATATTAGAGATAAATATGTTTTACCGCGACTTTGTTGGGATTTAGGAATAATTGATGATATAATATGAAAGGATTTTTCAAATGAGAAAAATAGGTATAAATATTGATTCATACCGTGGTATGGATGATGACCAATATGTAAAAAGAATAGCAGAGTTAGGATTTTCAGCCATTCATAGTTTTGCCTATGATAAAAGCCGTCTTGAAAAAATTGCAAACGCTTG
The DNA here is from genome assembly GCA_045119585.1 of Acutalibacteraceae bacterium. Lineage (GTDB taxonomy): Bacteria > Bacillota > Clostridia > Oscillospirales > Acutalibacteraceae > UBA737. The sequence goes on from JBGVDY010000076.1 coordinate 365, forward strand.
TGCAGTAAACGGTATAGAATATGAAAATTTACACGCACCATTTAAAAACATTAATAATATTTGGTATGATGACGATTCGGGTGATATAATTCTTGATGAATTATTGGAGTGTGTTAATAGTTGTAATATGGTTGGTGCGGGTATGGCTGTAATACATCTATCATCAGGTGAAAATCCACCTCCGGTAACTGATATTGGCAGAAAAAGATTCACAAAACTTATTGATTATGCAAAGCAAAAAAACATTAATCTTGCTTTTGAAAATCAGCGCAAATTATCAAATCTTGCATGGGTGCTTGAAAATTTCACACCTGACGATAATGTAGGATTTTGTTGGGACTGTGGCCACGAAAATTGCTTTACAAAGGGTAGAGAGTATATGCCATTATTCGGAAACCGATTGTTTTGCACCCATATTCACGATAATTTTGGCGTATATAATCAGGATAGTCATTTGTTGCCCTTTGACGGAAACATGGACTTTAATAAATTTGCAGACCATATAAAAGCTTCCGGCTTTGAAGGAAATCTTATGCTTGAAGTTATGACCAAAGCCAGCGATTTGTACAATGAAATTTCCATAGATGAATATTTAATAAAAGCGGCTGAATCAGCCAAAAAATTGCGAAATTATTTTGAATAGGTGATAATTATGAAACTTTCTTTCGATGATATTAAAAATATTGTATTTGGATCTGAAAAAACCTCACAGGGCGATTATATTAGTTTTTATAGATTTTCAGAAAAAGAGAAGTTGGCATATTCAAGCTCTGAGGGTTTTACAAACAAGACCTATGCTACCGCAGGTATTCGTTTTGATTTTTATACCGACGCAAGTAGTATATCCTTTGATTATAAAATGATTAGGGCATCCTCGCGCAACTTTGCTATTTTTGATATTTATATAAACGGAATTTTCACCGATGCTATTACCCATTTAGATGTAGAATTTGAATTTACTGATTCCTATAGGAAAAAACTCCCGGAAGGTAAAAAGCGTATAACAATCTTTTTACCTAATTTATACAGTATGCAGATTAAAAATTTTGTTTTAGAAGATGCAACTGTTTTGGAGCCGTATGAGTATAAAATGAAAATTGTATCGTACGGAGATTCTATAACTCAAGGATATGACGCACGATTTCCTTCATATTCATACATAAACCAGCTATCTATAAAATTGGATGCTTTTGTTTATAACAAGGCAATAGGCGGAGATATATTCAGACCCGATTTGCTTGAGAATAAAGCTTTTATGCCCGATATAGTTACCGTGGCTTATGGAACAAATGATTGGGTTAAATCCTCTCAGGAAGAATTTTCATATAATATGCGAACCTTTATTAAAAATATTGCAATGAATTATACAACTTCCAAAATATTTGTTATTACACCTATATGGCGAAGAGATTACGATAAGATCGTTCCTCTTGGAACACTGGATGAAGTGGTAAATGCAATTTCAAATGAATGCGTTAAATATTCTAATATTAAGGTTATAACCGGTACAGACTGTTTACCGCACACGGATTTGCTTTTTTCAAAAGACGGTGTTCATCCTAATGATTTAGGAATGCTGACATATTCTTCTAATCTATATAAAAAAATATTAAGCTTACTATAAACTCGAAGTTGTTTAAGGAATTATGATTATGAAATATGATGTTATTGTTGTAGGCGGTGGTCCTGCAGGTATTTGTGCTGCAATATCAGCGGCACGACAGGGTGTTAAAACCTTACTGGTAGAGCAAAATGGATTTTGCGGCGGTATGGCAACTGCGGGGCTTGTTGGCCCGTTTATGACATGCTATGACTCGGCAGGCGAACAAATGATTATAAAAGGTCTTTTTGAAGAAATTGTTGACCGATTGGTTGAGCGTGGCTTCGCTATACACCCAAAAAATATAATGGGTGGTACAGCCTTTACTTCATGGATAAAAATCGGTCACGATCATGTAACCCCTTTTGAATCTGAAGGCTTAAAACTTGTACTTGATGAAATGCTTTGCGAAGCAGGGATAGATGTGCTTTACCACACCATGTTTTTAGAACCTATTTTAGAGGAAAATAAAATTGTAGGTATAAATGTTGCTTCAAAATCGGGAATTGAGAGTATTGAAGGCAACGTTATAATAGACTGCACAGGTGACGGTGACGTAGCCTATAGAAGCGGTGTACCGTTTGAAATGGGTAACGAAGAATTAGGTCTTATTCAGCCTGCGACTATGTTTTATCATATAAGCAATATTGATTCTGATGCCTTGGAAGCCGATATACAAGCTAATATCAATAATTTCTACCGAAAAGACGGAGTTAATTACCGCTCTCTTCATTGGCGCGTTAGTGAAGCACGTGAAAACGGCGACTGGTCGCTTGACAGAGTAAGCATTGGCATTTTCCGTATGCCTAAAAAGGATGAATGGTGCGTTAATACCTCAAGAATTATGGGTATTGACAGTACCGATAATAAAAGCCTTACAAAAGCCGAATTTGAAGGACGGCGTCAGGTAGATGAAATTACCCGCTTTTTCCGTAAATATGTTCCGGGTTGCAAAGATGCGCGTATAAAAGCTACCGCTTCTCACATAGGTATACGTGAAAGCCGTCACATAAAGGGTGAATACCGTCTTACCGCCGATGATTTGCTCAATGCTAAGGTACCGGAAGATAGCGTTTTTATTGCTGCAAACTCGGTTGACGTCCACGGAAGATTTGGGCCTAAAAGTAATGAATACGTACCTATAAACGGCAAATATTACGGTGTACCTTATAGAAGCTTAGTTCCCGTAAAAATTGATAACCTGCTTGTTGCAGGCAGATGCTTAAGCGCTGATTCTACCGCTGCAGGAGCGGTTAGGGTAATGCCACCTTGTATGGCAATGGGTCAGGCGGCAGGAACTGCGGCAGCGCTTTCTATTAAAAACAGTTGTACGGTAAGAGATTTAAACGTGCAAAAGCTTATTGCAGTTTTAAAAGAAAATAAAGTATATTTAGGTTAATAATAGGTGGGAACATAAATGAGTAACGTTTTTAAAACATACGAATACACTTGTGATTTGTGTATTGTAGGCGGCGGTCTTGCAGGTACAATTGCCGCTCTTTCTGCCGCTAGAAATGGTGCCAAGGTAGTTTTGATACAGGACAGACCTATGCTTGGCGGCAACTGTTCTTCAGAAATAAGAATGTGGGTTCGCGGTGCAAAAGGTAAATACAACCGCGAGACAGGTATTCTTGCCGAGTTTGAAGAAGAAAATATCTACCGCAACCCTACCCTAGCCCCCACCCTTTGGGATAGCGTACTTTTCGGCAAGGTCAAAGCAGAAAAGAACATTACGTTGCTTTTAAATACTTCCTGCTTAGATGCGGAGTGTGATAGCAATACAATTAAAAACGTTACTGCTTGGCAGTTGACTACATACACTTGGCATAAAGTATCTGCAAAATATTTTGCAGACTGTTCGGGCGACAGTATTTTAGCACCTCTTACAGGCGCAAAGCATAGAATAGGTCGCGAAGCTAATGACGAGTTTAACGAATCAATTGGTCCTAAGGTTTCCGACCATAAAACAATGGGTATGAGCCTTCTTCTACAAGCTCGAGAAACCGACCACCCCGTAAAGTTCACCCCACCCGAATGGGCTAACGTTTATAAAACCGATGAAGAATTTGCTATTATTCCATATCTTGAAACAGAACATAGTAGCTTCCGCGACCACACTATTGAAACAAGCGGTACAAACCTTTGGTGGATGGAACTTGGTGGCGAAGGCCCCGCAATTTTAAATACCGAAGAAACACGCGACGAGCTTATGAAGGTTGCTTTCGGCATATGGGACCATATAAAAAATTACGGTGACCACGGTTGTGAAAATTGGGAACTTGAATGGATAGGCTTTTTACCCGGCAAAAGAGAGTCCGTACGTTATATCGGTGAACATATTTTAACCGAAAATGATATTATGGCCGGCGGAAAATTCGAAGATGTAGTAGCCTACGGCGGTTGGCCACTTGATGACCATAACCCAAAAGGCTTCCTTGCAAAAAATAAAGAAACCGACCTTTCCATAATGAGAAAGCCCCCTTCCCCTTACGGCATTCCTTACAGAAGCCTTTATTCTGCCAATATTAAAAACCTTTTCTTCGCGGGCAGAAATATAAGCGCTACTCACGCGGCAATCAGCTCTACACGAGTAATGGCAACCTGCGCCCTTTTAGGACAAGCAGTAGGTACCGCCGCCGCACTTTGTGTTAATGAAAATACACAATCCACCAGTCTTGATAAAAACAACATAGAAAAATTACAACAAACCCTTTTAAACGATGGCGTATTTTTACCGGGTGTATTGAGAAAAATTCCGGCGCTTACAACGTTGGCAAATGTAAATCTTCCCAAAGAACAACAGGATACTCTTTTTAACGGTATTGAACGCCCAAGAAATTTGGTACAAGAAAACCGTATCACACTCAAATTGCAAGACAGCATACAATTTGAGTATCAGGAAGCCACAAATGTAAATGAGCTTAGAATTCAATTTGACCTTGATTATTTGCGTAAATCAGTTTCGCCTAACTGGAAAATGCAGGTTTTTGCCCAAAAACTCCATACAGGGCGCGACTTTGTTCCAATGAAGGTAGCCGAAACCTTGGTTAAAGACTTCGAAGTTTATGCCGATGGCGAACTAATCTATAAAAACGATAATAACTATTATTCTTTAGTAAAAATCCCGATAAATAAAAAACTCACTAAGCTTACCGTTAAATTCTTAGAAACTTGGGGCGCAAAAGAAGTAAACATATTCTCTTGTGATTTATCTTAATAAAAAAGAGCAGGATTACCTGCTCTTTTTTATACTGTATTTACTTTTCTATACAACCAAATTCCAAAGTTTTTCAATTAATGGGACAATGTTACAAATCAGGGGTGCAAAAATTATAGCCGGTAAAAAGTCCGCAACCTTTATTTTTGTAATTCCCATAAGATTTGTACCTATCATAATAATTAAAATAGAGCCTGCACAGGTCATCTCATTTATAGCGGCGGTACTCATAAACGGAGAAATTAGTCCCGCAAGCAAAACAAGACCGCCTTGTATAATAAACACCGCAATTGATGAGAGTAACACTCCTATTCCCAAACTTGAAGCCAACATCATAGATGAAACTAAATCTAACATAGCCTTTGTAATAAGTAGCGAGTTATCCCCTGTAAGACCTGCCTGAATGGATCCTGTTACAGTCATTGAGCCTACACAAAATAAAAGTGTTGCTGTAATAATTCCTTCGGCAATAGAAACCTTAGAATTTTCTTTTTGAAACTTTGCTTCAACCTTTTTTGCAAGTCTGTTAATAGCACCGTCAATATTCAACAATGTTCCAACGATAACACCTAAAACAATAGCCGCAATCAATATTAAAACATTTTCACCGCTCAAACTACCCGAAATACCAATATACAACGTACAAGCGCCAAGCCCTACCATAGCAGCATTGCTTACCTTTTCAGGTATTCCTTTTTTAAATAATAAACCAATGGTTGAACCAATAATTACAGTTATTACATTTACAATTACGCCTAACATTTTTACCGCCGCTTCTATATTTTAAGATAATTCTTTTGTTTTTTGCGCTAAAAAAACATAAAAGTATTATAACTTATCCTTGCTTTAAATTCAAGTGGTATTAATATTGCCGTTTAATAAAAACGAAAGCATGGGTTGTATTTAATTTTTTCTGGTGATATAATTAAAATAAGAAAAATCCATATTTTCGAATGAATAGGAGGAAAATTTATGGAACTTAAAAAATTAAACAAAAATGTGCTTAAGCTATGGTACATTCACGCATCGTTTGTTGCGTTGGCACTTATAGGTGCATTTGTAACCATAGCGATAATTCTTATCGCAAGCGAAGTACCAAGCGCTATACTGCTTACAGCTTTGTTAGCAGTAGGAATACCTATTGCTTTAATTCTTGGCATTACTTTAATTATGCCGGCATTGCGTTATAAAATGTACGCTTGGGGTTATGATAACAAGCGAATTATTGTGAAACAGGGCGTGATTTTTAAAAGCAGAGTTGTTATTCCCGTATGTCAAATTCAAGACCTTCACAGGTCACAAGGTCCTATTATGATGATGCTAAACTTGAGTGATGTTACCATTTCAACAGCAGGCTCTAATTTTGATATATCTACACTAACAACCGCCGAAGCGGACAGTATGATTGATGAACTTGAGCGTAATCTTGAAACCAGAATCGAGGAACTAAAGAATGAAGAAATTTGACAAAGGATATATTTATTCCAGCTTGTTGTCGGATTTGCTTAGTTGCCTTGTGATAGTGTTTGTCTTTCTTAAAGACTTCTTCCTTAGTGAAGAATCCAATCCTGAGGATGTTGTTGCAGCAACCCCCATTTTTGCGATTGCGTTTATTGTAATTTATCTTTGCTTTATTATTTATAGAATTCTATACTACAAAAATTCCGGCTACGAATTAACAGAAAAGGAAATTAAATGCAACAAAGGTGTGTTATTTAGAAAACGCTCGGTTTTAGATTACAAAAAAATACACGCTATCAATAAAAAGCAAAACCTTATACATAAAATCTTCGGTATTGCTATTTTAACTATCGACAGTGGCTCTACTAACACCGCCTATCAAGCCGAAATAACTATTTATGAAAAAGCACAAACGGTTGATGCATTGATAAACGAATTAAATTCATTGAAAGAAAACGGCACACGAACAGAAATCAATTCGAAAGAAGAGGTACTATTTTCCGACAACGACAGTCTATACCGCTTTACATCTAAAAAGAAAATGCTATATACTCTTATCAATATAGCCTCAACCGCATTTGCAATAGCTGTACTTGCCGTATTAGCCATTATAGTTATCGGTGTTTGTAAGTTAGTACTCAAGCTCACTTCTCTCGGCACTTGGGGACAATATTTCCTTTTTGCCTCCTTAATTACTGTAGGCGCAATGCTTATATTCTCAATTTTCGCATTTTTAGCATCTTTAATCCATTCGTTTATTGGATACCACAAGTTTGTTATCACAAAACATGGTAACGATATTCAAATATCCTACGGACTTTTAGAACGTCACACAAACACCTTTAGCTACGATAGAATTAAAGCGGTTAAAATCTCGCAAAGTCTTGTCGAGCGGATATTGGGTTTTGCCGAAATTAAGCTTGAAGTAATAGGCTATATTAACGATAACGGTGAAAACAACAGTACCGACCTTGGTGTACTTGTTCCGTTTTGTAAATATAATGAAGTCGGCGAAATTTTAGGCAAGGTATTACCTGATTATGTTCCCGACAAAAAACAAACAAAAGCTGTTTCCTACTTCCCGTTTATATCGTGGTTTGCTTTGATTCTTTGGATAATCATAGCGATTTTATTGATACCTACAATAGCTTGTATGCTAATATTTAACGTATCCACCGGTGTAATTTCCACAGTTGCTTTTGCCATTGCAGGCGCGGGCGCCTTAATACTAATTATAAAAGCAATAAGTGCTATTCTTAGTTTCAAAACCAACGGCATCGCTATTAACAACAGTAAAATAACCGCATACTATGGTGGATTTACTAAAAATATAACAGTGTTTATGGCAAAAAATCTTATCGCAGCGGAAGATATAGCTACTCCGCTTCGCCAAAAATCAGGTATCACAAGCCTTGTTATGCACATTAAAACCAATGCACTTTCCAACGAAATAAAGGTACATATCCAAAACTCTTCTCTTTCAGAAGAATTAGAAAAACTTTTAATAATGTAAAAAAAAGAAAGCACTTATTAAAAATAAGTGCTTTCTTCATTTGGTCGAGGCGACAGGATTCGAACCTGCGGCCTCTGCGTCCCGAACGCAGCGCTCTACCAAACTGAGCCACGCCTCGATTTTTTGATTTTTATATTTCTGTAGATTAAGCTTTTAATATCTCCGCGTTGCTACTCCGCTTACTCTTGCGGTACCCAAAGTTCATTACGGCTTGGAGCGCCTATGACCTTTGACCGCGGCGCCTTTTCGTTTTCCCTTCTTCCGCCATAGGCGACGGTCGAACTCAAAGCTACCAAACTGAGCCACGCCTCGATTATACTTTTCAACGCTTTAACACGCACATATTATTATATATTTATAAAAGTAAAATGTCAATCTTTTTTTAAAGATTGACATTTATTATTTTATTTTTGCATTTCACTTAATGCTTCTTGCATTTGCGCGTGTATTTTATCGCCTATTTCGTTAGTATTCATTCCTTCATAATCTTCGGGATAAATTACATCGATAATCTTAAAATCTACAGTACAACCGCGCCAAACCATATTTTTAGGAATATTTCTTGTGCCGTTTAAAGTGCAAACAACAATAGGTACTTTTGGCTTTAGTGCAATCTTAAAAGCTCCATTTCTAAAAGGTAAAAGCTTACACTGCAAACTTGTATATCCTTCCGGGAAAAGTGCGATTGAAGCCTTGTCGTCTTTAATATAGTTTATTGCCTGAATAATAGTCTTAGCGGCTTCGCGGTTATTTTCTCTATCAATTGGAAGACCGTAAAGCTTATGCATAACCTTAGCAATAAGCGGCATTGTTTTGTAAATTTCTTTTTTGCCGATAAAACCTATATCATTATTTGGAAAAACCGACCATATAACGGCAGGGTCAAAATCGTGCTGATGATTACAAACAAACATCATTTTTCTATCGGTTGGGACTTTATCCAAATCCATACCTGTAACGTTAATTTTCACCCTTGCCAACGTTACGATAAGCGGTAAAGTATGTTTTAGTACAAAACGATAATAGCCAGCACCTTTTTCCTTGTCAGAGTTAAGGCTTACAAACGCAAAACTTAACAAGAACCAAATCGCATGCAAAATCACAAGCGCTAAAAAGCCACCTACAACCATAAGCGGTACTAACCACCAAGAATATTCTTGGTGCAGTATTGGAAGAAAATTATTAAGAACAGGTACAAGTATAACACTTATAACTAAATACACATAAACCATTTTTATACCTTCTTACTACTATTTTAAAGCCGCATACCAATCGTTTTTACCGATACCGTTTTGTTCCACATACGCTTCGGGAGTAACATCATTATAAAAGAACTCGTGCAATAAATCCTTTGCGAAGTCCAAATCGTAATAAACTGTAGAACCGACTCTTGGAATATACGGTGCCTTCATTTGATATTCATTAAGCGGCATACGGGTTTGCTGAAAGGTTGGATTTTCCAATAAAACATCGAAAGCTAATCCCATAATTTCTTTATACGAAAGTGAGGTTTCAGTATACGGGATCAATGCTTTTACAAGGCTTACATACTTTGCTTTTGGAAGTGTTAAAGCCTTATCAAAAAGTTGTTCCATAACATATCGTTGACGGTCGGTTCTGCCAAAATCGTTATTGGTACCCCATATATTTTTATACTTTCGTATACGGGAATAGGCGACCGCCTGAATACCGTTAACTTGATGCTTTCCTTCGGTTCTTATATAATATGATTCGGGGTCAACGCCAATTTTTTCGCATTGGCGCTTAACTAGACCGTTAAAGCCATCAATATTATTGGTCATTACTTCTTGACGGGTAAACTCAACTTCAATACCGCCCACTGCGTCAATAATTTCGGCCATACCATAGAAATTAACCGTTGCATACTCCGAAATATCCAGTCCAAAATTATCATTAAGAGTTTTTATAGCAAGCTCAGGTCCGCCTGTAGTAGAACCGTAAGCGTTATTTATCTTGTTATATGAAACTGTGCCGTTATTTTCAATTTTCACGAGTGAATCACGCATAACTGAAACAATTTTTATAGCATTTGTTTCAGTATTAATGCTAAGGACCATTATACTGTCCGAATTACCCTTGAAAGATGATTTACTTCTTGTGTCAATACCAAAAAGTGCAATATTAACAATCTTTTTATCTATAACGTTTTCAAAGCCAAGTTCTTCCGGTTTAGTGGTGATTTTATTATAGTTGTAATTAAATACCGACGAAAAAGTTATCGCAACTGCCAAACCAATAACAAGTAATACCGTAAAAACCGTAATCAACGCTTTTTTCCACTTTTTAAGGTTGCGCCATCCATCGCCCAATCTTTGAAAAAAACCAGCAATACCGTGCTTTTTCTTTTTAAAGTTATGGTTTTTATACTCACTATCGGTTAAAACAATATTAAATCCTTCGCCATTTGACTTGGTGTTAAAATCCTTCTTTTTTCTCATAATCCACCTTATTTTTTCAAAAGACTTTTATAAATATCGCCCTTTTTAAGTCCTGTAATATTTGCGGCTTCCTTTGCAGCAAATGAAGTAGAATTACCTTCATTAACTAAATTTTCGGCTATTGCTACCGCATCTTCTAAGCTATAGCTTTTAACCTCTTCTTTAGCGCCTGTTATAATAAGCACAAACTCACCACGTGGAGTATTTTCGCTAAAAAACTTTATTGCATCGGTGAAATTTGTATGCATAACCGTTTCATGTAGTTTTGTAAGCTCACGCACAATCCCAATTTCACGTTCACCAAAAATCGAAAGCATATCTTCTAAAGTGGCTAAAAGCTTATGTGGTGCTTCATAAAATACCATCGTACGCTTTTCCGTTTTTAGCTCGTTTAAATGCGCTATTCTCCCACTTTTTTGCGTAGTTAAAAAGCCTTCAAAGCAAAAACGTCCCGAATCCATACCCGAAACTGAAAGTGCGGTAGTAACAGCACTTGGTCCCGGCACCGACTCGACAGATATGTTATGTTCGTAGCACAATTTTACTAAATCTGTACCGGGGTCGGATATTGCGGGCATTCCCGCATCGGATAAAACAGCACAGTTTTCGCCATTTAAGATTCTTTCTAAAATCAAATTACCTTTAGACTGTTTGTTATGCTCATAATAAGAGAGCATTTCCTTTTTAATATCAAAGCGGTTAAGTAATTTTACGGTAACTCTTGTGTCCTCTACCGCCAAAAAATCCACCTTTTCGAGTGTTTCAATAGCACGGGGACTAAAGTCGCCTAAATTACCTATAGGCGTACCTACAACATAAAGCTTACCCGACATTATAAATACGCCTCCTTATAAGGTCCGTAGATTTTAAGCATTTCTTCTGACCAATCGCCGTTTTCTTCTACATAAAGTGTTGGCTCAATGCGGAGCCCTATTTTGCCACAGCGTCTGCCTTCTACAAGCACAAGCCATGGCTCTTCACCTTTTCGTTGGCAAACAAGACGAAGCCTTTTGGGTTCTACTTTTAATTCACTCATAAGTGACATCAACTCTGAAAGACGTTCGGGGCGGTGGCACATACAAAGCCTACCGCCTGTTTGCAAAAGCTTTGCCGAAACTTCTATTATATCCTTAAGGGTGCACTCCACCTCGTGACGAGCAACACGCTCACGCTCACCCACACTTTTAAGCCCCGCATTAGGAGCTTTATAAGGTGGGTTACAAGTAATAAGCGTATTGCATCCAAACTCCACTTTACCCTTTAACGCCTTAAGGTCAGAATTTATTACATCAAATTTTAAAAGGTTTAATTCCTCTTTTGTTTTTTGGGCTAAAATGGTAGCTTCTTCGCTTATATCGACACCTACTGCCGATTCCAAAAGGCCATCACGCAGGAGTAAAAACGGTATAATACCGCAACCTGTACCCAAATCAACCATTTTATCTTTTGGTTTTGCATTGCAAAAATTCGCAAGCAATACCGCATCTGTACCAAAGGCGTGGGATTTACTTACATAAAGGTAAAAATCCTTACCTAATGGTTCTTTTTTTAAATTCTCGACCATTTTACGCCTTGTGCGGTATCTTCCAAAACGATACCCATTTCTTTAAGTTTGTCACGAATTTCATCCGCAGTTTTAAAATCCTTAGCCTTACGGGCCTCAGTACGCTTTTCAATAAGCTCTTCAATTTCGCTGTCTAAGGTTTCCTCCTTACGGTTATAAACAAGACCTAAAACACCGGTTAATTGGTCAAAAATATCAGCACAAGCTTCAAGTGTTGCCTTTTTAGCACCATTTGCAATAGCGTTGTTAATATCACGAACAAGTGTAAAAATAGCAGCTAATGCATCAGCCGTATTAAGGTCATCTTCCATAGCGGTAATAAACTCATTTTTATGGGTTTCAACAAACTCCGGCACTTCACCGCCATCTTGTGCGTTTTTAAGCGCAAAGTCAATATTATCACGGCAAGTGTATAAACGCTCAAGTGAATTTTTAGCCTGCTCAATAATATCTACCGAGTAGTTTATAGGACTTCTGTACTGTGAAGAAATAAGGAAATAACGAATAGGCTCATAGCCGTATTTTTCAGCTACGTCTCTTACAGTAAAGAAGTTGTTTAAGGATTTAGACATCTTATGGTTATCCACGTTGATAAAACCGTTGTGCATCCAATAATGCGCAAAGTCGCACCCGTGAGCCGCTTCTGATTGAGCAATCTCGTTTTCGTGGTGTGGGAAAATAAGGTCGAGTCCGCCGCAGTGAATATCAATAGTTTTACCTAAATATCTGCCTGCCATAGCCGAGCATTCAATATGCCAGCCGGGTCTACCCTTACCCCAAGGAGATTCCCAGAAAGGCTCGCCTTCCTTAGCACCTTTCCAAAGGCAAAAGTCCATTGGGTCTTCTTTAATATCTGCACCGCCGTCAACACGGTTACTAGCACCTTCTGCCAAATCTTCAAGCGGTTGGTGTGAAAG
>JBGVDY010000077.1:0-1806 GCA_045119585.1 Acutalibacteraceae bacterium
ACATTTGAGATATAAAAATTGCAATAATACAACAACAAATTGCAGAAAGAAATGGTTTTAATAGCGAGTTTATAACGTCTATTCCGGATATTGTTTTAAATAAAACATAAAATACCGATAAACAAAGATAAAAGTAACAAATTAAAGTACTATAAGCGGCGGCATATATGTTGATTTTCGGAAAACACACAAGAATCAAACCGGATATAATTTTAATTGATATTGTTATTATTATATTAATTATTGCAACACGCTTTTTACCAATTGCCTGTAATACAGTAATTAACGGAATGGAAAAACCGGCAAAAAGAGCTGATATACCATAAATACCAAGTAAATTACCACCTAAAATAGAAGAATTTGAATAAAGAAGATTCATTATATCATTACTCAAAACAGTTAATCCAAAAGATGCCGGAAAGGTTACTATAGATATTAGCTTCAAAGTGTAATTTACATTTTGCTTAAGTGCTACCCTATCCCCTTTTGCATATTGAGACGTTATTACAGGTAAAGCGCCAACACCTAATGCGGCAGTAAAAGTTGGTATTAAATTATAAAGCGTAAAAGCTTTGCTTCTTATACCGTAAAGAATAGTAGAAAAATCACCAATTAATTCTTTATATTGTAAAACAACTGAATTTATATAGCTTTCACTTACAAAAGAAAGAGGTATTTTTACACAAAAAACATCTAATAAAGAAACAACACTAGCAGTAAGACCTGCAAAAACAAAAGGTAAAGAAAGTCGAAAATAAAAATTCAACTGCCCTTTTTTATATGACGATTTGTATGATTGTTTAATGTGATTTTCTTTTTTAAACTTAATATGCAAGTATAAAGTAGAAAATGAAGTTGCAATTGTTACAGCATTAATAGCAAACACAGCTGATACTACAACGTTGTTAGTTATTTTTAATCCAACATAAGAAAACAATAAGCCCAAAACCATTTTAGATACAGCTTCTATAACCTTAGAAAAAGCCGTTGGATACATATTTGAAAAACCTTCAAAATATCCCCTGTAAGCTGAAATTATGAAACTAATAAAAATTGATGGGATTATACTTAATACACAGTAAAAACTTTTATTTTCGCTACCAAAAAATATTGCAAGCGGTAACGTTATAATAATTAGTACTAACGAAATTATAGTTCCCAGTAATATAAACAGTCGCCTGCAAGAATAAAATGTCTCTAAAAGGCTTTTATCGGCATTTTTTGACATTTTTTCGGCAATTATATGTGAAACCGCAGAAGGAAGACCTGTAATTGCTAATAAATAAAAAGGCATATACAAATCAAAGGCTACAGAAAAGTAACCAAAACCTACTTCACCTAAAAAAGTATCACTTGCAAGCGGTATTTTGAAAAAAGCACTAATTAATTTTGTTAAAGCAGTTGAAAGTATTAAAATCAATGAACTTTCTGCTATTTTGTTAGCGGTATTTTTCATAAAATTTCCTTAATAATTTCTATTAAATAATCTGAAAGCAAAGTATCATCCTGAGCATTCATTTCGTTATACGATTCAGTGGCATTTTCTCCTGCATCATCGGAAATACGTCTTAAAGCTAAAAAAGGAACAGAAGAAAATGCACAAACGTAAGCGATTGCTGCGGTTTCCATATCACAAGACATTGCAGAAAAATTAGTTTTTAAGGAATCTCTTGTAATACTGTCGCAAATAAAATGGTCGCCGGAAACAGCTGTGCCAAGTTTTAAATTTTTAACAACCTTTTGCGCTATATTTAAAAGATTGGCATCGGCGGAATAAATATATTCCTGTAAAGGCTTTTCGCAAAG
>JBGVDY010000078.1:0-3358 GCA_045119585.1 Acutalibacteraceae bacterium
AAATATTCAATATAAAACCATAACATTCAAGCATGCAGAAATATTGCAAGAGCAACTTGAACTCACTATTCCTAATGAATGGATATATGAAGAGGTTTGTGATGGGGATAATTTAATGAAGTTTTATAGTTGTGAAGATTATACAGAAATAGGAAATGTAACTATAAATCAATTTTATAACGCAAAATCTGGTTTTTATGAAAACAGAAATGAACTTGTGCCATTAGAGGATGCAACTTACAAGAAAATAAACGAAAATTGCTTTATTGCAACTGATAAAGAAAAAGGAAATATTATTTGCTATCGTATAAATGACACCACGGCAATCGATATATTTATAAACATCTTAGTACAACAAAAGACAGTTAAAAATATTGCCAAAAACATTATGTGTACCAAGATAGAGATTGACAGGGACGCACATTCTGAAGTGCAGTCAACTGAACAAAAAACGGATTTTAAGCCGTTAGATATATCTTTCTTAGATGATGAAAACTATGTTTATGCTAAGAAAACCTACGAACAAGCTTACAGTGTGTTTTTAACAATAGATTCTCTTGCTGAAATTGCTAAAAAGCCTTATGTTTTTACATCAACAACTATGGGTAATAGGTCTTTTGTTTACACAGTGGAAGTCGATGAAAATAACACATACGGTATTATTGAAGACTATCTGCTTAAAGAATTACTATTTGTTAAATACATAATCAAAGACGGACAGCAAAATGATAGCAGTTATGAGATTTTAGATAGAAAACCTTTTACCGCTGACACGAGCCTCGTTAATACTTGGGATGCCAAAATGATGCAAAACGGTTTCCAAAAAACTATGTTAAAAATTGAAACGATAGATAAAATTATCGAAACTAATAATCTTTATGAGTTTATAAAAAATGGAACCATAGAAATTAGTTGGTTCGATAATGATACCAATCCCAATTGGTTCAAAACGGAATTTTACGTGCCTGAGCTTAAAGCCTATTTCAGTGTGGCGGAAGATTATGACTCTAAAACTGCACATTATGGCATATCAACGTTAGATCAAGATGACAATTTAATCCCACAGGAGTATTGGAAATATAACGTTTCTAAACCCTTATCTCCGAAAGCTGATATAAACAACTATAAAGGCCTTGTGGGGTGATGATATGAAAAGAGTAATAGTTTTTATTGTTGCAATATCTTTTTTGTTTCTTTCGGGTTGTTCCTCTAACATTAAAATAATTGAAAATAATAATTTTAAGCCTGAAAAGACTAAACTTATGTTACCGGATAATCAATTGTTAGAAAATCATAGATGGAGTGAGAAAATTTTATATTCTTCTTGTGAAGAAAAAGAATTGTTTAGTTCCGAAGAACTAAAAATCAGCCAAGATTTTAGTGTTGAAATGGTGGCAATGCTTGATAAAGATGTCTATTTTACCGCTTTCGATTATATTAAAGGACAGATAGGCTTATATTTATTAGAAAATAACCATAGCACTAAACTATATGAAGCCCCTGACACAATAGATATAGTCGATATGTTAAGTAAGGATGGTAAAATCTTTTTTGTAGAGGAATACGAAAATTATGAAGTTTTAAAATGCTATTCTCCGGCAGAAAAAAGTATTAAAATAATTATTGAAGTTTCTTGGGGGAAATATTATCAAATTTATGACTGTGGCGATTACGTTGCCTTTGCCACTACTGAAGATTCTATCACAAACCTTACTTTCATAAATCCTATTAACGGAGCCGTTACAAGTAAAAGCTTTGAGTATATCGATATTTGTCCTACACATTTTGTCGATAATAATTATTTTATATATAGAGATATTAGCACCGGTTCAATCGTATTTTTTGATATTGATACAGATAAAGTTGTCACTACTGTATCAACCGATACTTCGCCTAATAATTCCTTTGATAAGGCAAAGGTAATAAAAGACAACGTGATTTTATCCGATGGCTTTGGAATATACATTCATTCATTATTAAATAACAAAACATACATTGTGCATTCAAGAGAAAAAACAGATTTGGATGGAAATTATCCGTTTTATCTAGTTGGAAATACTGTGCTTTTCTTTAATGATGATTTGGTGTTATGTGCTGCTGATTGCGATAAGAACAAGTCTGTTGAAATTTCAGCAGAAATGCAAATCAAATGTACAAACGGTGTTGATGCTTTTATAATTGAAGATGATTCCGGGAAATTATTTAAGTATAATGTTAAGTGATAGATTTGTTAGAATAGCGAGACAGTGGAAGATTCTATGTCTTAAAATGTTGGTCCTAATATAACACGTATAAACAAATATAGAATTCCTATAATACAAAGAAATCGTGCAAAATCGGTGCGGTTTCTTTGCGTTTAAGGGGAAATTTATAAAATAATCGTCATAAAAATCGTGTTGTATCCCTCTTGACACACTCGTGTCGGGCAGTCCGATTTTACAAAATGGAAAGCTAATCGGCGCAGTTACCCACGTGTTACTTGATGACAGCACCAAAGGATACGCAATTTTTGCGGAGAATATGTTGGAAACGGCACAATCCGTAGGGCAGGGGCTTGCTCCTGCCGATCGATTAAAAGACGCATCGTGATTTACTATAAAAAATAGCACTATCTTTTCGTTAACGAATAGATAGTGCTAAATTTTTTATTCTTCTGTAAACGGTTCGCCGTTTAAATATGAAATCATATTATTAACAAGCAAGTTCCAGCTTTGGAAGCCTTGGTTCGAAATCCCTTTGCCTGTTTCGGGGTCGTAATATTCGTGGAATTCGCCACATTCGGCTAAATCTCTTCCGAATAAATATATAGTGCGCTCGGCTAATTCTTTTGCAAGGTCACTATATCCGTAATTTAAAAGTGCTTTAAAGGTCAAATAGTTTGAAACGCCCCATATTGGACCTAACCAACAAGAAGGATTTCCGCTTTCCTTAATTAAATACATTTTTTCACTTTTAGAAAGGGTTCTAACACCAAATTCAGAATAGAAAAGCTTGGAGTTTAGATAATTTTCTTTTACCATACGCTCGGCTTGCTCGGGTGTAGCAATACCTGCCCACATTGCAAGAAAGCCTGACCACACATCTATTTTTCTGATTAAAGTGTTCCAATGTCTAGGGCAACCCATATGTATCCAATGGCTGTCATCAATGGGTAAAAGGTCAAGGTCAACACTATAATAAAAACCGTTGCGCTCATCAAAGCAATGTTCGTTAATAGCGGTTTTTAAAGTATTTGCGATATTATTATACAATAAAGCATCTTCATTATATCCTAAATTATTTGCAATTTCAGCCATTGCCAATAATTCTTTATACATAAGGCAGTTGAGATAAATTGAACCCGAGCTTCTTTTTGGGC
>JBGVDY010000079.1:0-5515 GCA_045119585.1 Acutalibacteraceae bacterium
GTAAACGTTGCGGCAGACCCACTTTTTACAGTAGCTTATACAGGTGTTAATGCAGGCTTTATTATTGGTGTTGCTGATGACCCCGGTATGCACTCTTCTCAAAATGAGCAGGATTCACGCCACTATGCAATTGCATCAAAAATCCCAATGCTTGAGCCTAGTGACAGCGCAGAATCTATTCAGTTTGTAAAAGAAGCTTTCGAAATTTCGGAAAAATTTGACACTCCGGTATTCCTTAAAATGTGCACCCGTGTAGCGCATTCACAAAGCATTATTGAAGAAAGCGACAGGGTTTTACCTGAGCAAAAGGAATATGTAAAAGACGGTGCTAAATACATAATGATGCCGGGTAACGCTAAAAAGCGTCATCCAATAGTTGAAGAACGTACAGGGAAGCTTACTGAATATGCTGAAACTGCAAGCTTTAACCGTGTTGAAGAAGGCAGTGATAATTCGCTAGGTATTATTACTTCTTCGACAAGCTATCAGTACGTAAAAGAAGTTTGCGGTGATAAATACCCCGTATTAAAACTTGGTATGATTAATCCGTTACCTATAGAAAAAATTAAAAACTTTGCAAGTGGCGTTCAAAAGGTTATCGTAGTTGAAGAACTTGACGGTATTATCGAAAGCCATTGTAAAAATATTGGAATAGAAGTTAGCGGCAAGGAAATTTTCGGTTTAATAGGTGAGTTTTCACAAAATTTAGTAGCCGAAAAATTAGGTGAAGCAGTACCCACAGGTGATGCTTTAGACGAAGTTATTCCTATGCGTCCGCCTGTAATGTGTGCAGGTTGTCCCCACCGTGGCCTTTTCTATACTTTAAAGAAAAACAAACTCACAGTGCTTGGTGATATTGGTTGCTATACTTTAGGCGCAGTAGCACCTTTAAACGCTATTGATACTACAATTTGTATGGGTGCGAGCGTTTCAAGTCTTCACGGCTTTAATAAGGCAAACGAAGGCAAGAGTGACAGCAAAACCGTTGCAGTTATAGGCGATAGTACCTTTATGCATTCAGGTGTAACAGGTCTTATAAATATTGCATATAATGGTTCTAATTCTACCGTTATTATTCTTGATAACTCTATTACAGGTATGACAGGTCACCAACAAAACCCGACAACAGGCTATAATTTAAAAGGTGACCCTTGTTCTAAGATTAACCTTGAAGCTCTTTGTAAGAGTGTTGGTATCAATAGCGTAAGAGTTGTTGACCCTTATAATTTGGAAGAATGTAATACTGTAATTAAAGAAGAACTCGCAAAGGAAGAGCCTTCTGTTATCATTTCACGCCGTCCTTGTGCACTTCTTAAATACGTTAAGCATGCAGGTCCTATAAAGACTAATCCCGACAAATGCGTAGGCTGTAAAATGTGTATGCAAATCGGTTGTCCTGCAGTTAGTATGGAAAACGGTAAGATTAAAATTGACAATACACTTTGCACAGGTTGCGGTGTATGCTCGCAAATGTGTAAGTTCGACGTTTTTGAAAGTGTAAAGGAGGCTAAATAATGCAGACTAAGAATATTATGATTGTAGGCGTTGGCGGTCAAGGTACACTTTTAGCAAGTAAGCTTTTAGGTAAGCTTTTACTCGGTAAAGGCTATGACGTAAAGGTTAGCGAAGTACACGGCATGAGTCAACGTGGCGGTAGTGTTGTTACTTACGTTCGCTACGGCGATAAGGTATATTCTCCTGTTATCGATAAGGGTGAAGCCGACGTTATTGTTTCTTTTGAAATGCTTGAAGCTGCACGTTGGGTAGAATATCTTAAACCGGACGGTGTTATTATCACTAATACCCAACAGGTTAACCCTATGCCTGTAATTATAGGCGCACAGGAATATCCTGAAGAATTGGTGCAAAAAATTAAAGCTTTAGGTATCAAGCTTGATGCTTTAGATGCATTATCTTTAGCAGAACAGGCAGGTAGCTCAAAGGCTGTAAACATAGTACTTATGGGTAGACTTTCAAAGCTTTTCGATTTTACTGAAGAAGAATGGCTTACAGCAATTGAACAAAGCGTTCCCGAAAAGTTTTTAGAGCTTAATAAAAAAGCTTTCGCATTAGGTCGAGAGTTTGAGGAGTAATTTTTATGGCAAATTATTATCAAAAGGATATGGAGTGCGCTTCACGCGAAGAGATGGTTGCTCTTCAAAATGAGCGTTTGGTAGCACAGGTAAAGCACGTTTGGGAAAACGTTCCTTATTACCGTAAAAAAATGGAAGAAAAAGGCGTTACACCCGATGATATTAAGGGGATAGAAGATTTACATAAGCTTCCATTTATCACAAAGGACGATTTGCGTGATGCATATCCTTACGGTCTCTTAGGTACATCGCTTGAAAATTGTGTTCGCATTCATTCGACTTCGGGTACAACAGGTAAACGTGTTGTAGCTTTTTATACACAAAATGATGTTGATTTATGGGAAGACTGTTGTGCGCGTGCGCTTGTAGCTGCAGGTGGCACAAAGGCTGACGTTTGTCAGGTAGCATACGGCTATGGTCTTTTTACCGGTGGTTCAGGTATGCATGGCGGTAGTCATAAGGTTGGTTGTTTAACTCTTCCAATGTCTTCGGGTAATACAGATAGACAGCTACAGTTTATGACAGACTTAGGTGCCACTATTATTTGTTGTACACCATCTTATGCGGAATATTTGGCTGAAAGCATTCACGAACGCGGACTTCGTGACCAAATTAAGCTTAAAGCAGGCATCTTTGGTGCAGAAGCTTGGAGTGAAGAAATGCGCCACGATATAGAAGAAAAGCTTGGTATTAAGGCTTATGATATTTACGGTCTTACCGAAACAAGCGGTCCCGGTGTTGCTTTTGAATGTAGTGAGCAAACAGGTATGCACATTAATGAAGACCACTTTATTGCCGAGATTATTGACCCCGATACCTTAGAAGTTTTACCTGAAGGCAGTCAGGGTGAGTTGGTATTTACTTCTATTACCAAAGAAGGTTTCCCGCTTTTGCGTTATCGCACAAAGGATATTACTGTACTTAGTCGTGAAAAATGTTCTTGCGGACGTACACTTGTAAAAATGAAGAAACCAATGGGCAGAAGCGACGATATGCTTATTGTTAAGGGTGTTAACGTATTCCCGTCACAAATTGAAGCAGTGCTTTTGGAAAATGGCTATCCCGCAAACTATCAAATTGTTGTTGACCGTGTAAACCATAGTGATACCATTGAAGTTTTGGTTGAAATGACACCTGAAATTTTTTCAGACTCACTTGGTAAGATTACCGAAATGGAAAAGAATTTAGTATCTGCGCTTAAAGCAATGCTTGGTATATACGCTAAGGTTCGCCTTGTTGATCCAAAGAGTATTGCCCGCAGCGAAGGTAAAGCAGTTCGCGTTATTGATAAGCGTAAAATTTAAGGAGTGTGTATTATGGCTATAAATCAAATTACCATCTTTTTGGAAAATAAAGCAGGCGCGCTTTTAAATGTTACTAAAATTTTAGCCGATAATAAGGTTGATTTACGTGCAATCAATATTGCCGAAACCGCCGATTACGGTCTTTTAAGACTTATTACTGCCAACAATACTGGGGCTAAAAAGGTTTTAAAGGATGAAGGCCTTATTTTCACTGAAACACCCGTATTGGCTATTGCTATTGAAGATAAACCGGGTGCTTTAAGCGGTGCTTTGGAAGTTTTGGCAAAGGCAGAAGTTAACGTACACTATATGTACTCAATTTTCGGCAACCAAAACGGCAAGGCATATATGATTATGCAACTTGATGAAGTTGATAAAGCTGCTGAAATTTTAAAGGCTAACGGTATGGTTATTGCCGAAGCTAAGGATATACAAATAGCTTAAAAATTAAAAGTCTTTCGGTATCCCCGAAAGACTTTTTTTGAAATTTACTTGAACGGAAAGATTTTATGGATAT
The DNA here is from genome assembly GCA_045119585.1 of Acutalibacteraceae bacterium. Classification (GTDB taxonomy): domain Bacteria; phylum Bacillota; class Clostridia; order Oscillospirales; family Acutalibacteraceae; genus UBA737. The sequence goes on from JBGVDY010000079.1 coordinate 3,915, forward strand.
TTTTGCACCGTCATATTATAAAAATTTTAAATGCATAAAGAGCAACTGTAAGCATAACTGTTGTATCGGTTGGGAAATAGATATTGATGATGAAACTTTGAGTTTTTATAAAACCGATAGTGAGATTATAAAAAATATAGACTTATGCGATACACCACATTTTATTTTAGGCGAAGGTGAGCGTTGCCCTTTTTTAAATAAGGATAATCTTTGCGATATTATTTTAAAACACGGCGAAGAAAGGCTTTGCCAAATTTGCAAAGACCATCCACGCTTTGTAAACGTTTATAATTCTCGGGAAGAAATTGGTTTAGGGCTTACCTGTGAAGCAGCGACAAAGCTTATTTTGGAAAACGATTTTTCAATTGAAAAAGTAGATAGTAATGACGCAGTTGCTATTGAAGATATCGAAGAAGACGATTTTTTTATCTATCGGGAGCGGTTATTTAAAAAGGATGTAAGCGAGCTTAAAAATCTTTTACCGGATATAACGTATGGTGAATTATTTGCGCTTTTAAACAAACTTGAACGTTTAGATGAGAGTTGGGATAGCCTTTTGGCAACGCTCAAAGGTAAAAAAGATAAGCTTGCCAATTTGAAAATCAAAGATATACCGCTTGCTAATAGGCTTTTTTGCTATTTTTTATATAGGCACTTATATGACTGTGGGCTAGATTTTTGTGTTTTTTGTACCTTCGCTATTTTGTGTATAGATTACGATATATTCGAAACCGCCAGAATGTTTTCAAGCGAGATAGAATACAGTGATGAAAATATAGATAAAATTTTAGAAGTATTAAATTGAAAAAACTTTTATACTATGATATAATTTAAGAAAAAATTCAAAGAAGAAGAAGTATGCAAAAAAATCAAGAGTATATTTTAGACATAGAAGCGGTTTCTAATGACGGCAGCGGAATAGGCAGAGTGGATGGTATGGCGGTGTTTGTGCCGCTTACAGCAGTTGGCGATAGGGCAAAGGTTAAGATTTTAAAGGCTAAAAAAACCTACGCTTACGGAAAGCTTATCTCTTTAATAAAGCCTTCAAAAAACCGAATTGATAATGACTGCGGGGCATTTACAAAATGTGGCGGTTGCGTTTATAGGCATATAAGCTATGAAGCGGAAAAGGCCATAAAACAAAACGCAGTTTATGAAAATATTAAGCGTATCGGTGGGGTGGATATGAAACCGCAACCGATTATTTGCGATACTCCCGACCGCTATCGCAACAAGGCGCAATACCCTATATCACCTGATTATAGCGCAGGTTTTTACGCTTTTCATTCGCATAGAATAATACCCTGTGAAGACTGTCTTTTACAACCTCAAATTTTTTCTAAAATTACCGATACCGTAACCGATTGGGCAAAGGAAAAAGACATTAGCATTTATAACGAAACCGAAAACGCAGGTTTTCTTCGTCATATTTATATTAGAAAAGCGTCAAAAACGGATGAAATTATGGTTTGCCTTGTTATAAATGGAGATTTTTTACCCGAAAGCGACGATTTGGTAGAAAAACTCAAAAATATTTGCGGTGAAAACCTTAAAAGCGTTCAAATAAATATCAACAAAAAGGACACCAACGTAATTTTGGG
>JBGVDY010000080.1:0-2519 GCA_045119585.1 Acutalibacteraceae bacterium
CAGACATATCAGAATTAGAGTTAGCATAACATTCAACAGTAAAATCAGAAAAATTAAGATTAGAAGGATAATAATCTTCGGGCAATGTTAAATCTTCAGGAAATTCAGAAAATATATAAGAGTTTTCACCAACAGTTAAGAAATTCACCTTTTCAAAAACATCATTATCTTGATTATAGGAAAACGGTAAAAGAGTGTCTCCATCTTTTTCCATTAAATAGAAAAGTCTATAATTTTCATCTTCGTCGCAAGCTGTTTCGATAGAATAACCGTTAACATCGGTTTCCTTAATTTTAAAGCCCTTGAATAAAACTTTTTTGGGAATTTCGGTTGCAATTAAGTAAGTTTTACCATCAATAATGGTTTCAAGCGAAGATGTTATTTCTGTAGTAGATTCATCTTCATTTTCATCTTGTAATATTTCTTCCTCGCTTGAAGTTGTTTCTTCAGAACTTACTTCATCACCCTTTTCTTCACGGGTGATTTTAATTTTATATTCTTTTTGGGACCCGTTAGCAGCCTCAACCGTTACTGTAACTGTATTAGCGCCAACCTTTAAATTTGTGTTGCCTTGAACCGATTTGATTTTTGCATCCTTATCTGATGGAGAAGCAACAATATTTACTTTTTTGGTTTCATAAGGAACTTTTGCAGAATAGCTTGTTTTATTTGAAGAAAATGTTTCCTTTAAAGAATAACCGCTAATTTTGAGAGATTTTAATTTTGCGTTATTAGAAAGTTTTGCATCTCGTACCGTCATAGAAGCCGATGCACCTGTAAAGCTTATCTCTTTTGAAGCACCACCCGACTCGGTTACATATACACAATCGGAAACAGAAATATTACTTGTACCTACCGCTAAAGCTGTAAATTGAAAGCTATATGAAACTTTTTTCTCGCCCGATGGTGATTCAACTACTTGTAAAGCACCTGCTCCACCTTTTCCGTCACCGCTTTCATATTTAAGAACAGAATCATCATACTGTAAATAAAAACTTACAGCATACATAGCTTCTTCGGGATTAATAGAAACAGATACAGTAACCTTATCCCCTACATCAATCTTGTTATCACTAAAATATAGTGTTGTACCTTTTGCAGAAGCTGGAACAATTATACAAGAAATAAGTAAAACTGCAATTATAATTATTGATGAAATTTTAGTAAAATATTTCATTTTATCACTCCGTTATTTTATTGTTAATATCTTTAATAAGTGTAGCCTTATATTAGCTAAATCAATTATAGAAACCTTGTTATCTCCGTTTGTATCAGCGCTTTTAAGCTTATCGCCTTTAAGTTTTACTATTCCAAGTAAATGAAGTCGAACGTTTGCAAGATCTAATATTGTAATTTTTCCGTCACCCGTACAGTCACCTTTAACAACCTTTGTGGATGAAGTGGTACCATCAGAAGAATTATCATTTAAAACATTAGTATTAATTGTAATAGTACCTGCTTTTTGTGCATCAATATTAAGGGTATAAGTATTTGTATATCCCGTTTGTGATTTAATTTTTAACAAGATTACATTTTCACCTTTTTTAAGAGAAAATGATTTTTTCGAACTAAATGATGAACCCGCAGGAAGTTCGCATGATATCGTAGCACTACCTTTTGTCGATAACGAATACTCAAACGTATATCTATTAAATGACGGCGTTAAATTATTGGCTGTAATATCCGAAAAATAATAATTATTAAGTTTATCATTCTTATCGGGTAATTTTGAAACTTTGTCAGGCAAACCTTCGTAAATTGGAATTCGAAAATATATAGTAGCATCCTTTAAATCGGTATAAATCTTTTGCAAAAATTTTGCAGAATTTACTGAATCAGCAACGTTTTGCGCATACTGATGATTAATTTCATAAGGATGTATTACGTTATAATTTTTATAATAATATGTATCTTGACCACGTTCAATATAATCTACGGAGTAAGTAATTGCACCGCCTACAATTGATTTTGTGGGAGTTGTCCACCCTTCATTATAAGCGTATTTCTTGCCTGCTGCTAAAACTTCTGAAGAACTACCGCCGGAAGCTCCGAAATTAAAGAAATTATATACTTTAGTATCTTTATAAGTTGTACCTTTTGATAATGTTGAGCCTTTTGTGCCTTGCTCTTGTAATATTGTAGAAGCTAAAAAAAGAGGATTGACAAAAGATTTTTCGGCTGCAAAAATTATAGCTTCCGAATAACGCTTACCGTAAAACTGATCATTTTTATCAGTAATTTTTGCATCCATAAAGGTATCTTTTATAATTTTTTCAACCATATCAAGAGTTTGTGTATTTACGTCATAATTTTGACGCATAAATACAAAGATATTATCTTTATTTAGAAAATTACGTGGGTCCATATAATAGGCTATTACTTCTCTTGAAGCACCATACCATCCGCCCGAATCAGTTTCTATAAAAGAGCCATCAGACCAATCATAGCAACCCTTTCGCATAGAACGCCAAGAGTTATAATTTGATTGAACAAGTTTATAAAATAAATTATCTTCCAAA
>JBGVDY010000081.1:0-3848 GCA_045119585.1 Acutalibacteraceae bacterium
AAATCAGTTGATGAAATATTAGGTATCGGTGTGTCATTTAATACGATTTTCATACCCATTGCTTCAAATTTCTTTACACAAGCATCAAATTCACTATCCTCAGTTCCTATCCTTGAGAAAACATAAAAAGGAATTAACTGCATTAAATCTAAATAGCGATACCATTTAGGGAAATATACAAACATATCTCCCCCGCAAACAAAAATAAAATTTTTATCTTTGTGTTTTTTCCTTAGTTCTACTACAGTATCATAAGAGTAGCTTTTACCCTCGCGCTCAAATTCAATAGTAGAAACACTTGCCTTAGAAAACTCTTGTGCAACAAGCTCACACATAGCAATACGGTCACTATCGCTTGGTAAATAATCGCAAGATTTATGTGGTGGAATTCTATCAGGCATTAACCAAATTTCATCAATACTATTATCATTATGAAGTGCTTTAAGCATTTCATAATGTCCTTTGTGAAAAGGATTAAAGGTTCCGCCAAAAAGTGCTGTAAAGCCCATATTACTTCACCAATTTTATTGTTTTATTATTTTTACTTTCGCGATAAAGTATAAATTTTCTGCCTATTACCTGTACAACGTCCGCTTTAACCTTTATTGCTAATTCATCTGCGGCTTGACGGGAAGTGAGTGGGCAGGTTTCTAAAACTGACATTTTTATAAGTTCTCTAGCTTCTAAAGCATCGTCAACCTGTTTTTCGGTATTTTCACTAATACCCATTTTACCAACTTGTAGTATGGTTTCATAATCGTTTGCCATACCTCTTAGTTGAGCTCTCTGTCTACTGTTTAACATTATTTTACCTCTAAATATTCTGAAAGTTTTTCTTTGAATTTAATAAGTGCGCGTCCTCTATGACTTACAGCATCTTTCTCGGCGTCACTTACCTGTGAAAACGGACCAATCTCACTAATAAATAATGGATCGTAACCAAAACCGCCTTCACCTTCTTGCTCGCAAAAAGCAATGTGGCCGTGACATTCGCCACGCACGGTAAACTGCCTGCCATCAGGGAAAACGCAAGCGATAGCCGCAACATAATAAGCAGTGCGCTTTTCCATAGGAACGTTCTCGAGTTCCTTTAGAAGCTTTTTATTATTTTCTTTGTCATTACCGTGACCACCCGAATATCTTGCAGAATATATTCCGGGAGCACCATCTAAGTAATCAACACAAATACCTGAATCATCAGCAACGGAGATACAGCCTGTTTGCGCAAGACCTGATTTTGCTTTTATAATAGCGTTTTCTTCAAAAGTAGTACCGTCTTCTACTGTGTCCAAAAAAGGTTTTTCTAAATCCTTTTCGGATATTACATCGAAGCCCATTGGCTCTAAAATACGATTCAATTCTTTAAGCTTTTTAGCATTTTTGCTTGCAATAAAAATCTTCATTATTCTTCACCGTTTTCAAAAATACCGTCAACAAACTCTTTAGCATTAAATGGTTGTAAATCATCAATGCCCTCTCCTACACCAATATATTTAACCGGTATAGAAAGTTCATTATGAATCGGTATTACAATACCACCCTTGGCTGTACCGTCAAGTTTAGTTAGTACGATACCTGTAATGTCTGCAACGTTTTTAAACTCTCGCGCTTGATTAACGGCATTTTGTCCTGTCGCCGCATCTAATACCAACAATGTTTCAAGTGAAGCATCGGGTAGTTCACGGCCTATTACGCGATAAATTTTTGCAAGCTCATCCATCAAGTTTTTCTTATTGTGAAGTCTACCTGCAGTATCGCATATAATAACGTCGGCATTTTTTGATTTTGCCGAAGCTATAGTATCAAATACAACGGATGCAGGGTCAGTACCTTCAACACTTTTCACCATTGTAACTCCTGCGCGATCTGCCCAAATACCTAATTGGTCAATAGCTGCAGCACGGAAGGTATCGGCAGCACCCAAAACAACGTTTTTACCTTGTGCTTTTAATTGCGCTGATAATTTACCAATGGTAGTGGTTTTTCCAACACCGTTAACACCGATAACCAAGATAATAGAAGGTTTTGTTGCAAGATGAAGCGAAGAATCACCCAATATCATATCAGCAATTATTTCTTTTAAAAGTTCTCTAATTATAGCAGGGTCTTTTATGCCCTGTTCTTTAATTTTTTTGCGTAAAATATCGCAAATTTCGGTAGCGGTTGTAACACCGATATCCGCCATTACTAAAATTTCTTCAAGTTCTTCAAAAAGTTCTTCATCAATTTTTGTAAAAGAATTAATAATACTATTAACTCCGTTTGACAAGGAAGCCCTTGTTTTTTGAAGACCTTGTTTAATTTTACTAAAAAATCCCATTAAATCACCTGTAATTAAATCTCATCTAAAAAATACGCTTGTGAATCAGCGCGATTACCATATTCATCAAGAACCGAAATTCTAAAATAACCATCGGTATCGAAAATTTCAAAGATTGCTGAATTTAAATATTCACCATCTATTGCAGTCACACTTTTTGCATGTCTGCCACGCGTAGTATAAAAAATGTTTTTTGCATTAGAACAGTCAACCTTAACCTTATTACCGTTTACAGATATTTTTTGTATTGTAGGACCGGTTGTGGTATAAAAATCACCATTTAGTAAGCCTTCAATAATGTTAGAATATTCAAGGCTTTCAGATTCAACCATTAAGGCACTGCCAAAAGAATCATTCTTATAGTTATGGTTATCGTCTCCTGAAGTTGCGAATACACGTTTACCGTCACGCAAAAAATCATCATGAACGTTTAAATCGTACTCGTAATGACCGGCTCTATTACAACTAGTGTTAAAAATCTCAACACCCCATAGACCTTCATATTTAGAGTATTCGCGATAGTTTTCAAGCGACCAACGCGGATGATTATAGGCCACAAAAAAGCCATTATCATTAGCTGCCTTAATCAATTGGTTAATACCCTCGCCACCGTAAACCCTTTCAATTTCAACATTGGGTTTATCTAATTCCATCTTTTGTTCAGGCTTTGAAAAATGATCATAATCAGAATTATAGAAAAAATTATAAACGTTATCCTGCCTAATTGCATAAAAGTTTAAATGACAAACCTTCATATCATAGTTTTTAAGGGTTGAAAGCTTTGGGAATTCTTTAATAGCAATTTCACAGCTTGTAATAGTTATAAAATCTTTATCATCAAGATAAGAATTATTATTTAAAAACTCGTGGTCGGTTATTGCCAGAAAGCTATAACCGTGTGATTTATAATAATCCTTTAGTTCTTCAGGGGTTAAACAACCATCAGATAAAGTACTATGACAATGCATATTACCCTTATATACATTTTTCTTAGCACCGAATAAAATTTTCTCCATTTTATACTCCCTGACTGTCTAACTGTAATTTCTTTTCAAGCTCGGATACATTAAGCTCTAATAGTTTTGTTATACCCTTTTCCTGCATTGTAACGCCGTATAGCATATCAGCCGCTTCCATAGTACCACGTCTATGAGTAACACAAATAAACTGTGTTGCAAACTCTGAAGAACGCATATAGTCGGCAAAACGTTCTACGTTAATATCATCAAGCGCAGTATCAACTTCGTCCAAGAAGCAGAAAGGCGGAGCATTAACACGCATAATTGCAAAGTAAATTGAAAGTGCAATAAGTGCCTTTTCACCACCGGAAAGACCGTCAAGACTAGGTACGTTTTTACCGGGAAGCTTAACGTTAATATCAATACCGCTTTCAAGTATATTTTCAGGATCAGAAAGACTTAATGAAGCCGTACCGCCACCAAATAGTTCGGTAAAAGTTTTAGAGAAGTTTTGGCTAATCTTTGTAAATCCTTCGGTAAAGATTTCCTGCATTTGAACTGTAAGCTGA
>JBGVDY010000082.1:0-2011 GCA_045119585.1 Acutalibacteraceae bacterium
ACTAAATCTTCAACAAGTTTCTTAAGGCGCCCGCTATGGCGGTCAAGTACTGCAACATACTCTTTTGCAGTTTCGTTTTCTATATTTTCGTTTTTAAGCAAATCTACATAGTTCACAATAGAAGTAAGAGGAGTTTTAATATCGTGAGATACGTTGGTTATAAGTTCAGTTTTAAAGCGTTCACTCTTCATTTTTTCATCTATAGCTAACTGCATACCGTCATTTACATTGTTAAGGGTTTCGGCAAAGCCTTTAAAATCAAGGAACATATACTCGGTATTGATTTTATGTTTAAAGTCACCTGACGCAATGTGCTCTCCGCCCTTTTTAATACGAATAAGTGTTATAGCAATATGAAAAACAACCGCAACCAAAATAGCGTTTATTATACAAAATCCAACGATTAAATTATCAGGTTGATACATGTTAAAAACAAAGAAAAGAAACTCAAAAAACAGTATAACCACCGTTTCTAATATAACACGCCATATAAGCGGAATTCGTTTAAGATGAAAAACAGTAAAACGCTTAATCTTTTTAAGCCATTTAAAAAGCCATTTAAGTACCATATAAATAACCGTATTTTTAAAGAGCGTTCCTGTTTTAACACGGGTTGCAAAGGTCATAGTAAACGCAAGTATTAGGAAATAAAGAATACTACAACCAAAAAACATTAGAATTACAAATTCAAGCCCTTCATAAAAAAAATCCATTGCAGCCATTATACCAAAAAGCGATACTCCACCGACCACCGCCGTATAAATATCAAATGGTATTTTATCTAAAGCGTTAAGTGTAATATTACTATAGCCGTACCTATGGCCTGCGCTACAATAAAGATAACTAAGCAAAACTATCAATGCAATAAGCGAGAATAAGACAAAAAATAACATAGCGTACCTAAGCTTGTGCCCCGTTAAAATCAAGTTGTTAAGCATTGAATAAATATCGGTCTCTTTCATATCTTCCGCAAGGTAAACCGTATAAATATAATCTTCAGTATAGTATTGCTGCGAAGTAATAATTTTTTCACCTTTATAGTTTGATTCAATATCCTTACCATCTACAGTTTCTATGGCATAAAAAAGATTGCTGTCCTTATAATAATAGTTAATTGGTCTATCTAAATCGTGATATATTGCAAGCGATTGACAGTCACCTTGAAGCATATCTCCTAAAATATTTTCCTGTAAATTTTTAGGTGAATTAAAATAAAAATCAAAGTAACCCATAACTGCAATAGATACGGTTGACAATACTAATATAAGCATCATAAGATATGATAGTAAAACCGCCGTAATCTTCATTGGTAAACTACATTTCAAGTTTTTCATTATCTGCGCCCCTTTTCTATTTTATATCCATGTGCCCATACAACTTTAAGATATCTTGGCTCTGCAGGATTAATCTCAATTTTTTCGCGAAGGTGTCTTATATGCACCGCAACAACTCCTTCGTTGCCGAAACATTCTTCTTTCCAAACTTTGCGGTAAATCTCTTTTGGAGTCATTACAATTCCTGCATTTTCCATTAAAAGCTTTAAAATATCAAACTCCAAAGGCGTAAGACTCACACTTACACCATCAGTAAAAACTTCTTTAGTCAAAGTATTAAGTTCTATGTTGCCAATACTTAATATTTCCTTTTTTATATTCCCGCCAAGTTCCATATATCGTCTTAATTGGGAACGAACTCTCGCTACAACTTCAACCGGATTAAACGGTTTTGTTATGTAATCGTCTGCCCCCACGTTAAGTCCTAAAATTTTATCGGTATCTTCACTTTTAGCTGATAAAAAAATTATAGGTACGTTAGACGTTTCACGCAATTTAGACGTTGCAGTAACGCCGTCACAAATTGGCATCATAATATCCATAAGCACCAAATGTATTTCACTATTTTCTACAATTTTAAGTGCTTCATCACCGTTATATGCCTTAAAAATATTGTACCCTTCGGTTTTTAAATATATTTCAAGCGCCGTTACAATATCCTTTTCGTCATCACAAAT
>JBGVDY010000083.1:0-4617 GCA_045119585.1 Acutalibacteraceae bacterium
TTTTAGTGGTAGTACCGCTTTTAATATCTTCAGATGCTGCCTTTAAAGGTATGATGAGCAATATTTTCAGTAATACATCAAGTTCTTTTTTGAAAATAATATTTGCTTTGCTTGTTTGCCCGTTTGTTATTTCCTACGGTTTTTCGCTTAAATCTGGAAAAATAGCAAAAATTAAAAAAGGTAAGTTTTCCGGTATTGAAAACACCTATTTAATATCGTTTTTATCTGCTATAAGCGTGTGCTATTTGCTATATCTTTTTTCACAGCTTGCTTATTTCTTTAGTGCGTTTAAAGGCTTTTTGCCAAATGGCGAAATCACCTATGCCCAATACGCACGAAAAGGATTTTTCGAAATGTGTGTTATAGCAGTAATAAACCTTATAATTGTATTTTTTACATTATTGCTTGCCAAAAAGAAAAAGGGTAAAGTATGCCACAGTATAAAAGGGGTAGCAACGTTTATATCACTATTCACCTTAATTATTATTGCTACCGCAATTTCTAAAATGGTGCTTTATATTGATGCTTACGGTATGACCGTACTTCGCATTACAACAAGTGCTTTTATGCTGTTTTTAAGCATTGTTTTTATAAGCATAATTTTACGTATTTACATTAAAAAAATAAATATTATAAAAACCGCTTTAATTACGGCAGGCTTTATAATACTTATACTTGGTACGGTTAATGTAAACGGTGTTTGTGCGCGTTACAACTACGAAAGCTATCAATCAAACCGCCTTAAAACCATCGATACTCGCGCGCTTTATAATCTTGGCGACGAGGGTATCCCCTACCTTATAAAGCTTACCGAAGCGGAAGAGTTGGACGTTGCAAAGGATGCCCGAAGATTTTTAGGCAGAGCATATTTGTTTGATTATTTCGACAATATGAATGCCGTTGACGGCTTTACTGTAGAAGATTTAAAAGCAAACCAAAAGGACAAAGGCTTCCAGTACTTTAATTTACCAAAAGCTCGCGCTTATAAATACCTTTACGAGTATATAGAAAGCGACCCATGGATTGGTCAAAACTGCCGCGAATTTTTCTGGGATTCCACCAACAACGATTATTACTAAATCAAACACCCTATGACCTTTAAAATTCATAGGGTGTTTATATATTTTAATCTTCTTCAAGTAAATTAAACGATAATGCTTACCCAACAATCATATATTATTTCCTATATTTAACGTTTTCCGGCTATTTATTAAACGGTATAAAGAAATATATTTTTATTGTGTTACGTCTTGAATTATGGTAATATTAAAAAGTAAAAACCTTTTATTGGAGGAATTTCAATGCGTAAAATTATTACAATATTAACTGCAATTTCCTTATTGTTTTGCTTAACCGGCTGCTTTGGTAAGTCTAGCGGTCAAAACACCGTGATTGAAATTAAACCCACCCACACAATTTACTACCATTTAAACGAAAACGAAACTTACGAAGCCGAATTTTCCAACGAATATTGGAGTATGCCCGTAGGCCGCGAAGACGATGGTTCCTTTAACAAGGATGGCTACGTGCTTTTAGGATATTCTTTATCAAAAGATGGCAAAGGCGACCTTATACGTCCCGGTTATAGATTCGAATTACCTGACGAAAACACCGAACAGCATTTATACTGCGTTTGGGCAAAAGAGACTAAAGTATCCTACTTTGAAACCACAAGCAACGGCGCAACTCTTAAAATTACCGCTTACAAAGGCAGTGATAAAGTAGTATATATCCCGCGCCAAATAGACGGTAAAGACGTTACCGCTATTGCCGATAACGCTTTTGCGGGCAATAAAGCATTAGAAGAAGTACATATTACATCATCTGTTTTAGAAGTAGCGCCAAAGGCATTTGCAAACTGTCAAAACCTTAAAACCGTTACTTTGTATGATAATTTAAAAAGTATTAGCGATGCTTCATTTATAGGCGGCACCCCCGTTAAAACCGTTCGTATGTGTGCCGGCAAAACACCACGCTATACCAACAACTTTGAAACCTATGGCATTAAGTATGAACGCATTATAAAAACAAAGGGTGAAAAGCGTATTATCGTGCTTGCAGGCTCTAGCGCGCTATACGGTATTGATACCAAATATATGGAAAGCCTTTTCGAAAATGACTACACCGTTATAAACTATGGCACTAACGCTAACCAAAGTATTGTTTTTTATTTAGATGCCATAGCCCCTTATCTTACAAAAAATGATGTTGTAATATTCTCTCCCGAACAATACGGTCCATTTGCATACTACACAAATGGTAACCCCGAAATGCCAAGTATCACCTTACAAGGTATTTCCACAAGCTATAATCTTTTTGAAAATATTGACGTTTTAAATTACACCAAGGTTTTTGATGCTATTGGTCAGTTTTGCACGCAATCGGCAAGAATGTCGCAACTTTCTTGGTATGACCATAGCCCCAGATTAGACACCTTAGGCGATAACGCTACACTAACAAGTGAAATGAACTCAAAAGATTTTGTTTTCGGCAAAAACGGTTCTTTCCGCTTTAATGAAACCGTTATTCCCGAAGAATATATCCCCAACCTTAATCGTGTAATTGATAAAATCAACAACACCGAAGCTCGAATTTTCTTCAGTTACCCACCTCACAACGTTAACAACATTGAAAATTCAAGTAAAAATGAAGATGCTTATGATTTTTATAACAAATGGATTGAAAAAACAGTTCATTGCCCCTTAATTTCAGATATTCGCAATTACATTTACAACGCAGAATATTTTGACAATACCGACTACCACCTAAACACAGTTGGCAGAGAAATGCATTCTAAACAACTTGCAAAAGATATTAAGTCAGCTAATATAGGTATAAAATAATTATTTCTTTCAATAGGAGGACAGTATATGCGTAGGCTTATTGCAATTTTAACCATCTCGACTTTGTTACTATCACTCGTAGCTTGTAGCAATACGGAAAATACCGACCATCCACAAGAATCCGGTACAAGCATTACATCAACAAATCAAGAATCAATACAGTCGAACGTGAGTTCTACTACCTCGGAAAACAACAAATCCCAAAGCACAACGGCTTCTTCAAAGCCAAACTCTTCATCTTCTAAAACATCATCTACATCAAGTACTAACTCCGCTTCTAACAATTCCACTTCTAAACCCGCTTCTCAAAAACAACCTTCTTCATCAAGCAGCACAACATCTTCAAAGCCTACTTCTGCTACTTCAAGCAGTGCTTCAAAGCCGAAAAAACTCACTGTGAGCGAAGATGTAACCTTCTATTCTATCTACTATTGCACTGATGAATATAACACCTTTGAAACAAACTTTTATACAGAGTATTGGAAAATGCCGTACGGTAAAGAAGACGATGGTTCTTTCACGCGCGATGGTTATGTTCTTTTAGGCTATTCTTTTGACCCTGAAGGCAAAGGTAAGCTTATAAGACCCGGACATAAATACATCCTTCCGTCCGAAAAATCATATCAATACCTATACTGTGTATGGGCAAAAGAAACAAACCCCGCCGATTTTACAACAGTAGATCAAGGCGCTTCTGTATATATAACTTCATACAAGGGTAGCGACAAGGTGGTTTATATTCCTCGCCAAATCGGCGGTAAAACTGTAAAAGGCATTGCTTCAGGTGCCTTTAAAAATAATAAAACCTTAACCGAAGTACATATTACGTCTTCAATTCTCGAAGTAGCACCCGACGCATTTGCGTCTTGTAAAAATCTTAAAACCGTTACTTTATATGACAACTTACAAACAATCAGTGACGCTTCCTTTAAAAATTCTCCTGTAAAAACCGTTCGTATATGTGCTGCTCAAAAACCAAGATACGCTAACAGTTACGGCGTAGGTATAAAATATGAAAGACTTATAAAAACACAAGGCAAAAAACGAATTATTATTGTTGCAGGCTCAAGCGCTTTATACGGAATTGAAAGCGAATATATGGAAAGTCTTTTAAAAAGTGGACATCAGGTTGTTAACTTTGGTACAAACGCTAATATGAGCATATTGTTTTATTTAGACGCCATTACTCCGTTACTTACCAAAAATGATGTTGTTGTATTTGCGCCCGAGCAATACGGACCTTTTGCTTATTACACCAACGGCAACCCCGAGCTTCCAAGTGCTACCTTCCAAGGCTTAGCATCTTGCTACAACCTATTTGAAAATGTTGATATTTCCAAATACACCAAGGTTTTCGATAGCTTTGCTCAGCATTGTGTTCAAACATCAAAAATGCGAGAAAAATCTTGGGAAGACCACGATGAAAATGTAAATCATCGCGGTGACCACGGCACCCTTTCCAGTGCAATGAATTCACCCGATTTTTGTAAAGGCTCTAACGGTACCTTCCGTTTTAATGAAACAGTTATTCCGGCAGAATTTATAAAGAATTTAAACCGAGTAATTACTAATGCAACTAAAACAAAGGCAAAAATTTTGTTTAGTTATCCACCTCACAATAAAAACAACATAGAAAATGAAAGCAACAATGAAACCGCTTTTGATTTCTATAACAATTGGATTTCTAAAACCGTTAAATGCACACGTATTTCCGACATACGCGATTATATTTACACCGGTCAGTATTTCACAAATACCGATTACCATCTAAACA
>JBGVDY010000084.1:0-2628 GCA_045119585.1 Acutalibacteraceae bacterium
ATCCGCACCAAAACGAATAAAGCTTATACCCGCTTCGGTACAAATCACGAAATCTTTTACAAGCAACTATAAAAGCGATATTTTAATTTCCCTTTCGGGACCTGCCTTAAATATATTTTTATTTTTGGTTTTTTATTTTAATTACAAATGTCACCAAAATATAAGTACGTTATACATAGCACTTTTAAATCTTATAATAGGTGTATTTAATCTGCTGCCAATAAAGGGTCTTGACGGCGGCACAATTTTTTACTGTATTTTATGTAAATATATTAATGTGAATAAAGCTGAATTGACGCTTGGGGTTATATCCTTTTTAGGTGGTATGGTACTATTATTGTTTGCAGTACTGCTTACAATAAGGGGTAAAGTTAATATTTCACTTTATATTATGGGTATATATTTGCTTGTTACAACTATAATAAAAAAATAAAACTTTTTTGAGAAATTTAACAAAAGATTTTTCTTGCTATGAGTCAAAAATGTTAATTTTATGTAAATCTAATTTTTGTGGTTAAATTACTTGATTTTTGCTAAAAACAGTGGTATAATTTTTAGTACTGATAAAATGGGGGGGGGTAGTGTCTGCTTAGTTGGTTGTGCAACGCGTTTCCTTCGGGTTTGCACCATCTGTTTTGCAGGCGCAGAATATTAACCACCACGTAAATAGCGGTTGTTTATTTGTAAGATAGTTTTAGTTTATCAACATTTTATATGCAAACGTATGACGTTTGCATTATTTTGCCAAAAACTGTAGTAAACATTTACAAAATGATGAAAGGAGTAAGACCAAAATGAAACAGGATGCTATTCGACAAGGACTTATTGACGGAACTATCCGCGTTATTGCAAACGAGGGCTTGGATAAAGCCTCAACAAAGCAAATCGGTCTTGCAACTAATATCAATGAAGCGTATATCTACCGTTGTTTTAAAGGCAAGGAAGATTTATTTGCTCAAACATTCGCTTTTCTTGATGATGAACTTGTTTCTAAAACACTTCAGTCACTTCCTGTTATGTATATGACCGAGATGGACTTTGAAACACGTTGTCGAATTTACTTTACCTCTATTTGGAATTTCTTGCTTGGCAACCGTGAAAAGTGCCTTACCTATATGCGATATTACTACTCGCCGTATTTTCTAAAGTACTCTGCCACAGAACAAGAGAAGAGATTTAAACCCCTTGTGGAGAAATTCAGTCCCGCCTTTAAGGACGAAGCCAACGTGTGGATGATACTTAATCACATATTTAACGTAATGTTGGATTTTGTAATCAAAGTACATAACGGTTATATATCCGGAGATGACGATTATGTTGAGCACGTATTTCGTATAGTTTACGTTTCTATCAAGCAGTATTTTAGAAATATAAAGGAGTAATTCTTAAATATGAAAAAAGCACTAAACATTATAAAAAATACATTTGTGTGGTTAATGGTGTTACTTGCTGTATCTATGATGATTTTTACGGTTATTTCTTGCACAACGTTTAACCGAAATGACCGAAGCCTTTTTGGTTATAAAATGTACATAGTAAATACAGACTCTATGGCAGCCACAGATTTTAAAGCCGGTGCACTAATTTTTGTAAAAGAGGTTGATCCTTCCACCTTGAAGGAGGGCGACATTATTACTTTTATGTCGCAAGATACAAACAGCTTTGGCGAGACTATAACCCATAAAATCCGTAACGTTACCACAGATGCACAAGGAAATCCCGGCTTCATAACTTACGGTACCACTACCGATACAGATGATGAAACAATCGTTACATATCCCTACGTATTAGGTAAGTATCAAAGCGATATTCCCGGTATTGGATTATTCTTTAATTTCTTAAAGACTACACCCGGTTATTTTGTGTGTATCTTTACACCGTTTATGCTTATCATCATTTATGAAGGCGTTAAGTTCTTTAATCTGTTCCGCAGATATAAGAATGAGCAGATGGAAGAAATGCAGGCTGAAAGAGATAAAATTGAAGCTGAAAAACTTGAAAATGCAAAAATGCTTGAAGAGTTAAAAGCGTTAAAAGCCCAATTAGAAGGTCAACAATCTGTAGATATTACAGCTAAAGAAGACTCTGCCGAATAGCTGTTGGTATAGGAAGTTTAAAAACAGGAGTAAAAAATGCCAACTGGTTCAAATAACATAATTGCTTACGTACTTATTGCTGTTCTTGCGGTATTTTATAATGACTTTTCTTTAGAACTAAAATACATTAATAGAGAAATTAAAAGAAACGACGGCTTGGAACGTAGGTACTGGATAAAAAAGCGAAGAAGATTATTGCTATCTATAATTCCTTTCTTCAAATATTAAGGTAATATCATTATATATATCATATTTAATGATAATTGTATTTCAAACATTTTGTTTTTGTCCGTTCCATCAGTAATTGATGGGCGGCAATCAAAGGGCATAAGCACATTGTTTATACCTTTTGATTGCCGAAAAAATATTTTGGCAAAAACTAAAAAAACAAACTTTCCCACGCGTTTAGTCAACGGTCAGCGTGAGTTGGTTTATATTTTCCCAACGTTGGCGTAATTTAAAGGAGGTCATGAAATGACAAAAACAAAAAGCACCAAGCGCGCCCTTCTTATGAGCGCTCTCGCACTTTTAG
>JBGVDY010000085.1:0-2147 GCA_045119585.1 Acutalibacteraceae bacterium
CAAAACCGGTTGTATATGTATTAGAAAATAACGTGCCAATTGGTATTGGTACATTATAACGCTCTTTTTTTGAAATAATTTTTGAAATTTCATTAGAAATAGAACTTTTTAAAAGATTAATTTTATAAGTATCTACTTCTAAGCTAATAATCGCACCGTCTTTGTTATGTTTTAAAACCGCAATATCGTTATAACTGATTTTTTCATTTTCAAATATATTAACAATAGCTTCGTTTGCAGAATTTAACATAACAGTTTGTGCAATACTTTCGGCATAACGCAAAAATAAAGGCTGTAGTTTATAATAAACAGCCGCTATAATTACACATAAAATTAGCAATAATATTAGCCAAGCGCGTATAATATAAAAATTATTATTTCCTGATTTTTTAATAAAAACACCGCCTTTCTCACAGTACATTTTACGGAAAGCGGTGTTTATGTGTTACAGGATTTTATAATTATTTATGATGTTGTGAAAAGAACTTAATAAGTTGCGCAGCATTATCGTAACCGATTGCACTGTTAATGCAAAGGTCGTAATTAGTTGCAACGCCCCACTTCATATCGGTAAAATGGCTACAATAACCGGCACGTCGTTTATCTGCCTTTTTAATAATATCAGAAGCCTTAGCACGTGAAATATTTTCATATTCGCAAATACGTGAAATTCGTTGATCTAAATCAGCATGAATAAAAACGGATAATACGTTTGGTCTGTTCTTTAAAATACTGTTAGCGCATCTACCAACAAAAATACACGATTCTTGATCAGCAATTTGGCGAATAATATCAGCCTGTGCTTTGAAAACACGGTCACCCATAGGTTCATAATGCATACCGGAAATAGTAGCACTCATTGGGTGAACACCAACAGATAACGAGTATAGCAAGCTATTTGTTGGGTGTTCGTCATACATATGCAAAACTTCAGGAGCAATACCACTTTTGATTGCACTTTGTTCAACAATTTCCTTATCGTACATTTTTATTCCCATTATTTTAGAAAGCTCTCTTGCGATTTCGTGACCGCCACTTCCATACTGTCTACCAATTGTAATAATCAAGTTATTTTCCATTAATTACACCTCAAAAATATTATACAATATAGCATTTATTTTTGCAAGAAAAATTTAATTGATAGTATCCTTATAGATTAATATTAAATATATATATTTACAAAAAATCCGACAAAGTAATTACTTTGTCGGATTTTTTTATTTTATCTTTCTAGCTTCTATATAGAAACGCTTATCACATGCGTTACCCATAGAAAAAGTTTTACGTGGAAGTGAACCGTCTTGCTTAATTGCAGGGAAAAGTTCGCTCTTTTGCATACCGTCAAATATAAAGCCTAACGTATTAGGTTGCTTAGCTAATGAATAAACTACGTCTTCACCGTGAATGTAATCCACTTTAATATCTTTATGCTCTTGAATGTATTCATCAAGCCATGTCTGTAATGTAGAAATCGGCAATTTACCTGTAGGTTTAACCGAAGCCTTAACCACTTCATCGCCAAATACACAGGTAAATATTTGAGCATCATCACCTGTATAATTGTGTGACCCATCTGCTAAATCGGTAACAAATTTTTCAATTACTTCTTTTGGATTAACTCCAAATAATACACGATAAATAGGCTCAAATTCTAAAGATAAATCGTGTATATTAACAACCTCAACCATTGCAAATTCAGATTTACATTCTTTTGCAGTAGCAAGCGAGTGGTTACCGTCACCTACCGCAAATAAGAAATTATCATTCTTTTTTGCAAGAAGATTTAAAGCATCTATAACTTCACTAACAGAATTTTTATCAAGTGCGAAGCCTTTAATATTACCGCTGTTTTGCATTAAATCAAAATCGTAAACTTTTTCAAAATTATCTGTTTTATCAGACAATTTTTCAATAACAGTGTTATCTTTATCATCAATTAAAAGCATTACGTGTGGAAGTTCAAGTAACGCATCCTTACGTATTTCAACTCTTGGCGGTATTCTCTCAACAACAGTAGCTTCCGTAGCACGTATAAGCGCATTAGAATTTTTTTGGTAAGAATAGTCGTCAAGTTTTATAAGGCCAATTATACCTTTACGTGTTTTATTGCCTGTAACCTTACGTTCAACATAAATGAAAGTATCTTT
>JBGVDY010000086.1:0-4173 GCA_045119585.1 Acutalibacteraceae bacterium
CTTGGTTGGAGAAGCGAAAGAAGGTATCTACCGCTTCAGGACGATATATCTTCTGTGGCTTATTGGTATTCCGATACGTTGGATGATGAGTATCCCAAATTCCCAAGTAAAGATGAATTAGAGATTATTTAACAAATCAAACCCCTACGATTCGTAGGGGTTTGATGTTTGTGTAACGAAAACTACAAGATAGTTGCAATATAGTGCTTACGATTTTGGTAAATCGTGGTTTTTTAGCACCTTATTTCTGTATGCGGTCGGTGTGATTCCAAAATGCTCTTTAAAATTTCGGTTAAAGCTACGAAGTGATACAAATCCGCTTTCAAGCGCGCATTGCAGTGCCGAGTAAGAACTGTTTTTAAGCAAATAACAGGAATGATTAAGCCTGTAGTTATTTACATAAGTGTTAAAAGATATACCTACTGTGTTTTTAAAATAACGCGATAGGTAGGAATAGTTGTAGCCGAGTTCGTAAGCCAGAGTGGAAAGCGAGCAGTTGGTTTCAAAATTTTTATCAACATACACAAAAATTTTATAAAGTAAATTTTTGTGGTCGGAGGAGTTCTCTTTATATATTGCCTGTTTATCAAAGGCATCACAAAGCAGATACAAAACACCCTTTTTATGTAGCTCGGAATCGGTTTGTTGCAAGTTTTTAAACAGCGTTAAAAGATTTTCACTAAGGGAAAATTTATTATTTTTTGGTAGCTTATTTTGGGTCTTTTTAGAAAAGGTTTTAACAAATTCGGGTGAAAAGATGCAAAGTGTGTGCGAGCTTTTTGTTGAATCCAAAGAATGCAGTTGGTTTGGAAAAATCAAAATAGAATCGCCCTTTTCTAATAAATAGGTTTCGTTATCAATGGTTACATTCATAACCCCATCATTTAAAATTATAATTTCAAAGCATTGGTGAATGTGTAACGGAAAAGAAAAGTTGCTTGTATTTTCTATAACAAAATGCTCGGGCGAGTTTATATGCTCAAATTGGTAAAACATAAAGCATTACTCCAAAAAAGTAAAATATTGTCTATATATTATACGCTTATTTGCGAGAAAAGTCAAATTTATTGTTTTAAACTATAATTAAGGAGGGGTAAGGAATGAAATATTACATTGGTGCAGATTTAGGTACATCTGCTTTAAAGCTTTTACTAGTTGATAGTGACGGTAAAATAATAAACTCGGTTTCGGAAAAATATCCTGTTTATTATCCAAAACCCGCTTGGAGCGAGCAAAACCCTGAAGATTGGTGGCAAGCGCTACTTCGCGGCATTAAGATACTTGTGACGGGTGTTGATACATCTAAAATAGCGGGAATAGGTGCAGGCGGACAAATGCACGGATTAGTTATTTTAGATGAAAATGATAAGGTTATTCGCCCTGCTATTCTTTGGAACGACGGCAGAACCGATAAGGAAACCGATTATCTTAATAACGAAATAGGCAAGAAAAAGCTTTCAAGCCTTACTGCTAATATTGCCTTTGCTGGATTTACTGCCCCTAAGATTTTATGGCTTAAAAATAACGAGCCTGAAAATTTTAAGAAAATTTGTAAAATTATGCTCCCTAAGGATTATATAAACTACCGTCTAACAGGGGTGCACTGTACCGATTATTCCGATGCTTCGGGAATGTTGCTTTTAGATGTGAAAAATCGCGCTTGGTCAAAAGAAATGCTAAATATTTGCGATGTGAAAGAAAACCAAATGCCAAAGCTTTTTGAAAGCTATATGCCTGTAGGCACAATATTGCCCGAGATTGCAAACGAGCTTGGTCTTTCGCAAAATGTAACCGTAGTTGCAGGTGCAGGCGATAATGCCGCGGCGGCAATCGGTACGGGAACTGTGGGTAACGGCAAATGCAATATTTCCATTGGTACATCGGGTACGGTATTTATTTCATCTGATAATTTTTCGGTTGATACCGATAATTTACTACATTCTTTTTGCCACGCTGACGGCGGATATCATCTTATGGGTTGTATTTTGTCTGCAGCTTCTTGCAACAAATGGTTTTGTGAAGAAATTTTAAAAACTAATGATTATATAGGTGAGCAAACAGATATAACCGATGATATGCTTGGTAAAAACCATGTATATTTTTTACCGTATCTTATGGGTGAGCGCAGTCCTATAAATGATACTGACGCAAGGGGTACGTTTATAGGTATGCGTATGGATACTACTCGAACAGATATGTTGCAAGCTGTACTTGAAGGTGTTGCTTTTGCAATTAAAGATAATATTGAAATTGCAATAGAACAAGGTATAAAAGTTGAATGGAGTAGCCTTTGTGGTGGCGGTTCAAAATCACCTTTATGGCAAAAAATAATGTGTAACGTATTGGGTATTCCATTAAGAGTTCCTATTACCGAAGAAGGCCCAGGATATGGCGGCGCTATGCTTGCTATGGTAGCTGATGGCGAGTACTCCGATGTTAAAACCTGTGCTAATAAGTTTATTGAATACAAAAAGACTATTGAGCCCAGTAGTGAAATATCAGCAAGGTATCAAGAACAGTATAATAAATTTAAAGCAATTTATCCTACCTTAAAAGGTTTGTTTAAAGAAATAGAATAATTTAGTGAAAACTATAATGATGAAAAGGAAAATTATTATGAAAGAAATTTTTGCAAATATCCCTTATATTAAATACGAAGGTAAGGATTCTACTAACCCGTTGGCATTTAAGTATTACGATGCTGACCGCATTATTTTAGGTAAACCTATGCGCGAGCATTTACCCTTTGCAATGGCTTGGTGGCACAATCTTTGTGCCGCAGGTACTGATATGTTTGGTAGAGATACAGGTGATAAATCCTTTGGCGCCGAAAAGGGAACTATGGAACACGCTAAAGCAAAGGTGGATGCAGGCTTTGAGTTTATGCAAAAGCTTGGGATCGAGTATTTTTGTTTCCACGATGTAGACTTAGTTCCAGAAGCCGACGATATTAAGGAAACTAATAAGCGTTTGGACGAAATAACCGATTATATTCTTGAAAAAATGAAGGCTACAGGTATTAAATGTTTGTGGGGAACTGCAAATATGTTCTCTAACCCCCGTTTTATGAACGGTGCAGGCAGTACAAATTCGGCTGATGTCTTCTGTTTTGCTGCAGCACAGGTTAAAAAGGCATTAGACCTTACAGTTAAGCTTGGCGGTAAGGGTTATGTTTTCTGGGGCGGTAGAGAAGGCTATGAAACACTCCTTAATACTGACGTTAAATTCGAGCAGGAAAATATTGCAAGGCTAATGCGAATGGCGGTTGAATACGGTCGTTCTATAGGCTTTAAGGGTGATTTTTATATTGAACCTAAACCAAAGGAACCAATGAAGCACCAATATGATTTTGACGCCGCAACAGCAATTGGTTTTGTTCGCCAATATGGCCTACAAAAAGACTTTAAAATGAATATCGAAGCTAACCACGCTACTTTAGCAGGTCATACCTTCCAGCATGAATTACGTGTTTCGGCAATGAATGGAATGTTAGGCTCTATTGATGCTAACCAAGGCGACTTGTTGCTTGGTTGGGATACTGATGAATTTCCTGCAAATGTATACGATGCAACAATGTGTATGTATGAAGTATTAAAGGCAGGAGGTCTTACAGGTGGCTTTAACTTTGACTCTAAAACACGCCGTGCAAGCTATACCGCGCTTGATATGTTCTATGCCTTTATTCTTGGTATGGATACATTTGCCCTTGGTCTTATTAAAGCGGCAGAACTTATTGAAGACGGCCGTTTAGATGCTTTTGTAAGTGAAAAGTATGCAAGCTTTAATCAAGGTATCGGAAAAGAAATTATTGCCGGCAAAACAACACTTGAAGACTTGGCAAATTACGCCGAAAAAATGGGCGCACCCGAGCTTCCGATGAGCGGCAGACAGGAAAATTTACAAAGTATAGTTAATCAAATTTTGTTTAAATAAAAATTAAAAAAACGGAGTGAATTTCACTCCGTTTTTTTAGTTTAAAGATTTTATTCTTCTGTGGTGCCTTCAAAAGTTTCTGTTGTGGGAATAAATGGCGGAAGATTAGTGCATGAAACTTCGCGGTAAAAAGCTGCGCGAGCCGCTTCTTGATAAGGTCTTAAAAATAAGCTCAAAACCAAGGCGAACATAAAGATTATTATTAGCCAAAGAACAACGCCTATGCTTCCTGTAAGCATT
>JBGVDY010000087.1:0-6253 GCA_045119585.1 Acutalibacteraceae bacterium
CACAATTAATTGATTTATGGAACTCACAGTTTAAACTAATAATATCACCTTTCTTTAATTCAGCCCATTTTTCATCATATTGATATAAATCATATTTTTTACCGTGAAAATCAATTATTCGTACTATTTTAAGAGTTTCCATATCTTGAGCAACTATCAATAAATATTTTTGCTTATTATGTATTTGTGTTTGATTATATAATATAACAAATTTTTTCAATACTTGTGAAGAAAAGCTTTCAACATAAAAATCAGAGAAATAGCCCATTTTAACCTCCTAAAAATTACACTTTAAAATCAAACTGGTAACACCTTGATTAAGACTTAAACATTTTCTTTCAACCCGTTTATGTTTAAACTCCTTTCTAACCATATCTCGTAATGCTGTGCCGCCGTTATAACCGTGTATAACAATAATTTCTTTAACCTCCTTAGGTGCGGTTGTTACAAAATTTTGAAGTCGTTTTTTTGCATCAATAACAGTAAATTCGTGTAGGTCAATCGTGATGACCTTGTTTTCCTTATCATTAGTCAACAAATGTACTCCCACCATTATTAATTTTTGGAAAAGAAAAAACACCTGTATAAGACCATTTATTCTTTGAAGCACAACAAATAAAAGTAAGCTTTCCCAACCTACTAAAATGGATGTTACCCGAATCTAACGGATAACGGTTGCATCAACAAAAAAATAAATAATACAATACAAGTGTCCTTTTAACATTAACAACGGTCAAATTAATTAAGCTTAACGAATCTAACGACAAGCAAATTTGACAAATACAAGAGTAAACAAAAATCACAAAATAATTTAGCAACTATACAAATGTCAAACATATTATATATCATAAATATATCTTTGTCAACACTTTTTTACAAAAAAAAATAGATAATTATATGATTATTGCCATATTGTGTCACATAATGTAACATTAAGTCTATTTATATATAAAATGAAAGCCGCAAAATGCGGCTTTAATTTTATAAGTTAATAGAATTTTTATTTAGTGTTTCCCTTTCCCATTCTTTAACAACCTGAGAAATAACATTAAAATCGTTAGTAAGTATTGTTTCAATACCCATATCAAGAAACTCTTTTGTTTCTTTTGGGTCGTCCGACCAGAAAACATTACAGATAATACCGTGCTTGTGCGCTAAATCAACCGTTTTCTGATTAAAATACGGTTTATAAAGTTGAATTTTATCGGCTTTTACAGCTATTCCGCGTTTAGCTAAAGAGAGCGGTTCTTTATTACCATCCCATCCAAGACAAATTTTAATTTCGGGATCGTACTCTTTGATTTTTTTAGCAACATTATCATCTGATAACATAATATAACAATGTTTTTGAGCATCATACTTACGAATTAGCGCAATTATTTCTTCAATCATCAAAGGCAGTGTTGGAATATCCCAAATTTTAATATGAATATTCATTATTACTCTGCCTGCAAATTTTTGCAAAATTTCTTCAAAGGTAGGTATTTTAAGTCCTTTAAAACGCTCATTAAATTTAAACCCAAAATCAAGCTTTAAAAGTTCTTCATAAGAGTGTTCGTAAATATTACCGTGACCATTACTTACACGGTCAAGTACCGGATCGTGGCAAGAAACAAGAACACCGTCGGTTGTAGTCCAAACATCAAATTCAATTTCTTGGGCACCTAAAGCAACTGCCGCAGCATATGCCGGCATACTGTTTTCAGGTGCAATAGTACAAAAACCTCTATGTGCACAAACACGTGGATATTTCATCAAATCATCGGTTGGAACAATACCCGAGCCAGAATTACGATATTGCCAAGGCTTTCTGCCATATTCTATATATTGATAATGCGATGCAGGCGCATTTCCGAATCCCGCAGGCTTATAATACTTATCCTTTGGATCAAAATCAACTATCTCCATACCGATATTACCCTTCATATTGCATAGCACTTCACCTTTTGGAGAAACAACCATACTAGCACCACAAATATCAGAGCCATCGTTAAACGATACCGAAGACCGAATAACGTAAGCGTTTGTATTATAAGCTAAGAAACGGCAAATAATTTCAATCGCATCGTGAGTGTCGCTACGTTGCAAAGAACAACCAATTAAAATATCAATGTTTTTTGTTGCAATATTTGCAAATGCTTCATAAAAATAAAAATCGTAGCAAGTGAGAAAGCCGTATCTTAAACCTTCGATTTCTAAAACATAAGGCTCTGAAAATTGGTTTGTGTAATCACTATCAAGCTTTAAAATATCATTTTCAAGCGGTGGTAAATGCTTTTTGAAATACTTGCCAACCAAATTACCGTTTCTATCATATGCATAAGTTGTATTTCTATATCCTGTTTCTTCTAAGCTTAATGCATTAACAAAAACTAAAGCATTACAACGCTTAGCTGTTTCAATACACTTAGTAAGTAGAATATCAACGTACTTATTATGATAGTATAAAGTTTCTGCTAAATTTGTTGTAGCACATGGCACGTCGCTATATTCAGGTAAAACAATAATATCTACCGAATCATCAACTTTATCCAACATATCTATTTTATAAGCAAAGTATTCATCAGATAAAGCTAAATCACGCGAATACGGTGGTTGAATAATACAAGAGCGCATAAAAACACATCCTTTAATATTATAATCTTATTCAATTATAACACATAAAAATAATATATACAAGAAAAAGTCCCGACATTTTTTATGTCAGGACATAATTTTAAATGTTTGGTGCGCAATTAATTGCGCCATTTTCGAGCATATCCTCCGCGAAAATTTCGTACCCTTTTGTGCTGTCGTCGAGCAAAACGTGGGTTACCGCACCTATAAGTTTACCATTTTGCAAAATCGGACTACCGCTCACGGGTGTGTCAAGGCAGATACAACACTTTTTTTACATTGATAATTTTAAAATCTCCTATAATACAAACAAATCAAAAACATTTTCTAAGTCTCATTAGGGTCAATCTATTTCGAATGGTTGGAGAACAATCCAATAAGACTTTAGTCATATTTTCATCCACGCCTATATCTGTAAGTTTGGATTTTACATCTAAATCGAAATACAAAGATTCCAACCATTTTATATTCGGCAAATTGTTCACCTCAACAGATATTTTTTCCCAGTTGTTTTTTAAAAGTTCTGCTGTAATACCCGTTGCAACATCATTTTCGTTTTCTGACAAAATTTCTTCAGACATTTCCTCGCCGAAAATTGAAACTAAAAAATCAGCATTATATTCTTCATAATTCTTGAAATTAATGTTTGAACACCCGCATAATCTTTGGTATTCTGATATGGTTAAAAGTGTACCTACACCAACCTTTTCACCGTGAAGTGCATCGGAGTGAACATCAAGCCCAATCGGCTCCATTTCTATTATATGGGATATATGATGCTCGGCACCTGACGCGGGTCTTGAATTACCAATCATTTGCATTGCAAGACCAGACAGCAATAATCCGTACATCAAATTTTCGAAAGACGATTCTTTTCCTTTAATAATTCCAC
This sequence comes from Acutalibacteraceae bacterium, assembly GCA_045119585.1. Classification (GTDB taxonomy): domain Bacteria; phylum Bacillota; class Clostridia; order Oscillospirales; family Acutalibacteraceae; genus UBA737. The sequence continues at coordinate 3,509 of JBGVDY010000087.1, forward strand.
TCGCGGACTCAACAACCGCCTTAGTTGCCTCTAATGTCATTTGGGCAATTCTTTCACAGTAAAACTCATTTTTAACGATGTTGGCTATTTTCCAATCGGTGAGAGACACATATTTTCCGACCATATCGCCGAATCCCGATTTAGCCAAACGAATCGGGGCTTTTTTAATCACATCAATATCAGCAATCACAATTTTTGGTGCAACTGCCGTCAATGTTTTTTTACATCCATTCCAAGTCATCGCTGCAACAGATGAGCAAAAGCCGTCAACGCTGGCAGCGGTGGGACAAGAAACAAAATCAACACTTTTTTTATAAGCACAATATCTTACAATATCATGAATCGTTCCCGAACCTACCGCAATTAATACTTTTGTATTATTGGGCAACTGTTTTAAAAGCAATTCTACTCCATGTTCGTTAGCGTGTAAATTTTCAGGATTTAAGATGATTTCAAAATCTACATCAGGATGCCTGTCCGCCGTAGCTTTATATGTATTTTCATCATATACTGCCACGGTATAACCCTGAAGATTATATTTCCTCATGTATTGCCTTATATTCTTAAGACACCCGCTTTCAATAACCGAAATAGCTGTTTCCATTTTATGCTCTTTGCCACATGAACAACTACCATTATATTTCAAACTATCAATTATCATTTTATTTCTCCTTTTGACCGTAATAGGCATCTTTGCCATGTTTTCTAAAGTAATGCTTATCAAGTAGTTCTTGTTGAATTTCTGTATTTTCATTAAGTTTCATAGTGTGCCATGCCATCATAGCAACTTCTTCAAGTATCAAAGCATTTTCAACCGATTTTACAGCATTAGCGCCCCAAGCAAAAGGTCCGTGAGAATTGACCAAAACAGCAGGAATATTTAATGGTTCAATACCATTAAAAGCTTCAATTATAACTGTTCCGGTTTCTTTTTCGTAGTCGCCAGCAATTTCGGCAGGTGTTAACCTTCTTGTTACAGGAATTTCACCGTAAAAAGTGTCGGCGTGTGTTGTGCCAAGCGGTTTAATAGATCTACCTGCTTGCGAGAAAATTGTTGCCCATTTAGAATGAGTATGAGTTATACCGCTTATATCATCAAAAGCTTTATATAATTCAATATGTGTCGGCAAGTCTGAAGAAGGGTTGAGATTACCTTCAACAACCTTTCCTTCCATATCCACAACAACCATATCGTCCGCCGTCATAGTATCATAACTGACACCTGACGGCTTTATAACGATATATCCACTCTTACGGTCAATTTCTGAAACATTACCCCAAGTTAGTACAACAAGTCCGCTGTTTTTTAGCATAATATTAGCATTATAAACTCGGTTTTTCATATCTTCTAACATAAATATCACCACGTTTGACAATTTATTTTTTTGTGATATAATTATATATCAATGCTCGGTTATGAGCAATTAATGGCGATATATTAGGAAAATAAGCAAAAGGATATGTGAAAATGAGCATTACAAACAGACAAGAGCAAATTTTAAATATTTTAAATGAACGTACTTTTATTACAGTTAATGAACTATCAAATTTAACCTTTACTTCTCCTTCAAGTATTCGCAGAGATTTAACATACCTTCAAAACAACGGTCTTGCCCAGCGTACGCACGGTGGTGTCTCTATTCCAAACCCAATAAAAGGCGTTGCAAGTTTTTATGATAGATCGAACAAAAACATTAAAGAAAAAAGAATCATTGCCAAAAAAGCTTCTACGCTTTTGAAAGAAGGGCAAAATATTATTGTTGACAGCTCAAGTACCGCAGCATTTATGTTACCTTACATAGCTAAATTCAACTCTATCACAATATTTACCAATAATTTATCAACCGCATTAAGAGCTATCGAACTGGGTATAAATACATATTGTATTGGTGGGCATGCAATAAATGATTCAGTTGTACTTTCAGGAACTGAAACATACAAAACACTTTCGAATATAAATGCCGATATTCTGTTTTTTTCCTCGCAATCACTTAATATAAGTGGTGATATTTCCGATTCTACTGAAGAAGAAAACTATGTACGAATGTTAATGATTGAATCATCAAAAAAATCTGTATTTTTATGCGATAATGAGAAATTTAACCAAACATCACTACATAGACTTTGTAACATCGACGATATCGATATTGCTGTTTTTAACGAAAGCTTTGAAGGCTTGAATACAAAAAGTAAAATACTATAAATTACGCCCAAAGACAAGCAACAACGTCTTTGGGCGTTTCTTATGATGCATCTTTTAATCGATCGGCAGGAGCAAGCCCCCGCCCTACGGATTGCGCCGTTTCCAACATATTTTCCGCAATTATGGCGTAGCCTTTGGTTGGGTCATCGACTAATACGTGCGTTACTGCTCCAATTAATTTACCATTCTGAATTAAAGGACTGCCCGACACGAGTCTGTCAAGTAGAATACAACACCATTTTTATGCCAATTATTTTCAAATTCTCCCATATAACGCAAAGAAACCGCACCGAGCAGGCACGATTTCTTTGTATGATAGGTATTGCAATTTAATTATACGTGTTATATTAGTACCAACACTATTTAGACTATTTCAACAAGGACATTATGAATTTTTCCGTCATTAAAATCGGGTAAAATATCTCCGTCAATAGCTTTGCCATCAACTGTAATAACTGCGTTGCCTTTTGGATTACGATTTTTAATGCTTATTTCATAGGTTGCGTTTCTGAATACACGATGAATGCTGACATCTGTCCATT
>JBGVDY010000088.1:0-4347 GCA_045119585.1 Acutalibacteraceae bacterium
GAAGATACTTACCGGTTTCTGAGCATTTTAATACCGAAGAAGAAGAATATCTACCAAGTGAATTTTTATTTGATGATATGCCAACATATCGACCAATTTCTCGCCTTTCAGCAAGTATGGCGGAATCAATGCGTATGATGGCTGATATTCAAAAAATAAAAGAAACATTACCAGGTATTGACTGCGGTTCTTGCGGCGCACCTAACTGTCGTGCGCTCGCTGAAGATATTGTAAAAGGGCAGTCCAATATTGAAAAATGTCTTATAAGACTGCGTGAAAACGGCGGTGTAAAGGATGAAGGTTAAAAATTTAGCTGATAGTGAGCTCTTTGCCGCAATTGCTCTACCGCAAGGTGATAGGGAAATAGACGGTGTATATGCTTGTGACCTTTTAAGTTGGGTTATGGGACGAGCTAAATGTGATAACGCATGGATTACTATTATGTCAAATATAAATATATTGGCTGTGGCTTCACTTTCCGACGTTTCCTGCATTATTTTGGCAGAAGGTGTTAAAGTGGAGCAAGATGTTATTGATACTGCATTGGATAAAGATATTAATATTCTTTCAACCGATATGGATATTTATAACACCGCAATATATTTAAATGAAGTAATATGAAAAAATACTATTACGATTTACATATTCATTCTTGCTTGTCACCCTGTGGGGATGACGAGTCTACACCAAACAGCATCGCAGGTATGGGGGAACTAAACGGTTTAAACATTATGGCACTTACCGACCATAATACTGTAAAAAATTGCCCCTATTTTTTCGAGGCTGCAAAAAATCACAACATTATTCCCGTTGCGGGAATGGAGCTTACTACTGCAGAAGAAATTCACGTTATATGTCTTTTTGAAAATTTGAATGAAGCTGTAGCTTTTGATAATGAAATTGAAAAAAGGCGTATAAAAATCAATAACCGTACAGATATTTTCGGTAATCAGTTTATATGCGATAGCCTAGATAATGTTATTGGTATTGATGAATTTTTGCTTTCAAATGCTACTACACTTTCTTTTGATGAAGTGCCGCATTTGGTTCAAGAGTATTGCGGTGTATGCTACCCTGCACATATTGACCGTGATTCTAACTCTGTAACTGCTATTTTAGGTGGACTTCCACCTAATCATCCGTTCAAATATGCGGAGTTACATAATAAAGAGAAGGCAACAGCTTTTTCTCATATTGGTTGCGATTTTGTTGTGAGTAGTGATGCACATTATTTATGGGATATTAGTGAAAATGAAAATTATTTTTTACTGCCCGATGATGATGAAAATGCAGTCAAAAATCTTTTTAAGCTTTTGAGGAAAACGCTATGAAAGAATTATCACTTAACATTCTTGATATCACCGAAAATTCGGTTAAAGCTGGTTCAACACTGACCGAAATTTTGATAGAAGAAACGGGTGATACCCTAACCCTTACCATTATTGATAATGGTTGCGGTATGACGAATGAAGTACTTCAAACGGTATTAAATCCGTTTTATACTACACGTACTACTCGCAAAGTTGGAATGGGACTTCCATTATTAAAGCTTGCTGCTGAACAAACAGGCGGTAGCTTAGAAATTTCTTCAAAGCATATTGATAAATACCCTGACAGTCACGGTACTACCGTTAAGACTATATTTTTTAAAAACCATATCGACTGTGCACCGTTAGGTGACGTGGTTGAAACGGTTAAAACAATTATTCAAGGTCATCCCGATACGGATTTTCTATTTATTCATAAAGTGGAAAACGGGGAAGTATCTCTTGATACACGTGAGCTTCGACAAGTGCTCGAGGGTGTTGCCTTGAATACCTATGAAGTAATTAAATGGATTGAAGAATACTTAAAAGAACAGTATTTTGAAATTCAAAAAGGATAGAAAGGAAAATCCACTATGAAATCTTTAGCTGAATTACAGGCAATTAAAGAAAAAATGAAGAATAAGGTTATTCTTCGTGAAGGTACTAATGACACACGTGTTGTTGTTGGTATGGCTACTTGTGGTATTGCTGCAGGTGCTAGACCGGTGCTTAACGCATTGGTTGAAGAGGTTAACGCACTCGGACTTACAGATACTGTTACAGTATCACAAACCGGTTGTATCGGTATTTGCGAGTACGAACCTGTTGTAGAAGTTTTTGAAGCAGGCAAAGAAAAGGTAACCTATGTAAAAATGGATGCCGAAAAAGCAAAAAGAGTAGCAAAAGAGCACTTAAAAGAGGGCAAAGTTGTTACAGAATTTGTAATTAAAGCTTAAGCTGTTAAAATATTGGAGGTAAAAATATGATTCGTGCACATGTGTTAATCTGTGGCGGTACGGGTTGTACTTCATCCGGTAGTGCTTCTATTCAAAAAGCTTTTGAAGAAAATATTAAAGCTTTTGACCTTGCCGAAGAAGTAAAACTTGTTCAAACCGGTTGTTTTGGTCTTTGTGAATTAGGCCCCGTTGTTATCGTTTATCCTGACGGTACATTCTACAGCCGCGTTACTACCGAAGACGTTAAGGAAATTGTTGAAGAACATCTTCTCAAGGGTCGTCCTGTTGAGCGCTTAGTATATAACGATACCGGCGATGACACTCCTAAGGTTGAAGGTCAGGTTGCTCTTAGCGATACTGCTTTCTACAAATCACAAAACCGTGTAGTTCTTCGTAACTGCGGTGTTATTGACCCTGAAAACATTGATGAATATATCGCAATGGATGGTTACGCAGCTTTAGGTAAGGTTCTTACCGAAATGAAGCCTGAAGACGTTATTAAGGTTATTTCTGACTCCGGTCTTCGTGGCCGTGGTGGCGGCGGATTCCCAACTGGCTTTAAATGGTCTTTATGTGCTCCTAATAAAGCTGATCAAAAGTACGTTGTATGTAATGCTGACGAAGGTGACCCCGGTGCATTTATGGACCGTTCCGTTTTGGAAGGTGACCCACACTGTCTAGTAGAAGCTATGGCAATTGCAGGTTATGCAATTGGTGCTACTGAAGGTTACGTATACGTTCGTGCTGAATATCCTATCGCTGTTAAGCGTTTACAAAAGGCTATCGACCAAGCTCGTGAATACGGTCTTTTAGGTAAGAATATCTTTGGTTCAGGTTTCGACTTTGACTTGTTCATCCGTTTGGGTGCAGGCGCATTCGTTTGTGGTGAAGAAACCGCTCTTATGACATCTATCGAAGGTAACCGTGGTGAGCCGAGACCTCGTCCTCCTTATCCGGCAGTTAAGGGTCTTTTCGGCAAGCCCACCGTTGAAAACAACGTTGAAACCTTCGCTAACGTTCCACAAATCATCCTTCGTGGTGCTGAATGGTTCGCATCTATGGGTACTGAAAAGTCTAAAGGTACTAAGGTATTCGCATTAGGTGGTAAGATTAAGCACACAGGTCTTGTTGAAATTGCTATGGGTACTACACTTCGTCATATTATTGATGAAATCGGTGGCGGTATTCCTAACGGCAAGAAATTCAAGGCTGCTCAAACCGGTGGTCCTTCAGGTGGTTGTATTCCTGCACATCTTATCGATACTGAAGTTGACTATGACAACTTAACTGCTATCGGTTGTATGATGGGTTCAGGCGGTCTTATTGTAATGGACGAAGACAACTGTATGGTTGATATGGCTAAATTCTTCCTTGAATTTACTGTTGATGAATCCTGCGGTAAATGTACTCCTTGCCGTGTTGGTACAAAGAGACTTCTTGAATTGCTTGATAAAATCACTTCAGGTAAGGGAACACTTGAAGACGTTGACAGACTTGAAGAACTTTGCTACTACATTAAGCAAAACTCACTTTGCGGTCTCGGTCAAACTGCTCCTAACCCTGTTCTTTCAACTCTTAACTTCTTCCGTGACGAATATGTTGCTCACGTTGTTGATAAGAAATGTCCTGCAGGTGTATGTAAAGATCTTCTTACCTTTACAATCGATCAAGATAAGTGTATCGGTTGCGGACTTTGTGCTAAGAACTGTCCTGTAAATGCAATTACTAAGACTGATTACATAGCACCCGGTCATAAGCTTCCGTCCTATACTATTGACGCTGACAAGTGTATCAAGTGCGGCGTTTGTATGGGTAACTGTAAGTTTAAAGCAATTGCTAAGCAATAAGAAAGGAGCCTAATTACAATGGATATGATAAATGTTAAAATTAACGGTATTGCTGTAAGTGTACCTAAGGGCTCTACTGTTTTAGATGCTGCCCGCAAAGCAGGTATTGAAATTCCTACTCTTTGCTTTATGAAAGAAAAGAACGAAATCGGTGCTTGCCGTATTTGTGTTGTTGAAGTTAACGAAGGTAGAGGTTTCCGTATTGTTACTGCCTGCGTTTACCCTGTAAGCGAAGGT
>JBGVDY010000089.1:0-4219 GCA_045119585.1 Acutalibacteraceae bacterium
ATAGAAATTCACAGTATTATAACTATACTAATCTCGGCGTTAAGTACATAGATGAAACATTTGCTGAAATTTTTCTTTTAAAAATGGGCGCACTTATAGAAGATGAAGGCTATGATGCTTGTCTTCAAAGAAGTATTCCCGGCTTTAAAATTAAAGGCGATAAATCCACCAATCCCGAAGTAAACAGAATATTTGAATTACAGTTTGCTTCGCCCGTATCGCCCGATAAGCCGGTTCCGGATGTAATTATTGATTACAATAAGGCGGCTGAGGTTTGCGGACTTGGTAAAACAGGTATCCATGGCAAGGTTATTGCTCCTAAATACGGTACGTTTATGAGATACGTATTTATCATTACAGATATGCCTCTTGCGTGTGATGAGCCCTTCACTGAGTCTATTTGCGATAATTGTGGCAAATGTATAAATGCTTGTCCGGGTAAGGCGGTTACTCCTGAAGGTGTGGACAGCTGGCAATGCAGCGTATACTACAGGGGCGCTCATAAATCTAATCCGTTTATGACTGATGGCTTTTTGAAGGACCACCCTGAAAGAGAAGCGATTTTAAACGGTGAGAAGCGTTTTGATAGTGAAAGCGCAAAAGAAATTTACAGCCACCTTCGTTTTTTACCCAGCACCCACTTTGGTTACGTGCCTTGTCTTTGCGGTAAGGCTTGTGAAATGGTTTGTTATAAGCATCTTAAGGAGGTAGGAAAGCTATGAGAGAAAAAATAATTGAAATAGCAAAAAAATATGATGCCGATATAGTTGGCTTTTCGCCTGCTTCACGTTTTGATGAGAACGATCCGATTTTTAAGATTTTCCCGCAAACTAAAACGGTTATCGGTCTAGGATTCCGTGTGCTTCGCGGAATTTATCGTGGTGTTGAAGAAGGTACTACATATTATCAGTATACCACAATGGGTGTAGAAAACCTTGAAGAAACCGTAATGCCGCTTGCTCTTATAAACATATCTAATTACATCGAAGAAGAAGGTTTTGAAGCTATTCCACAAAGGAAAAATCCTTTGATTTTAAACGAAGAAGGAACAACTAACCCTGAGGTTGACTATACAGATATATACCACGGAGTAAAAGCTGAAAATCAACTTGATTTTATAAATTGTGCGGTACAGTGCGGTTTAGGCGAAAAAAGTATGATTGGTTCTATTTTGACCAAGGAATACGGTCCGTTTATCAGATACTGCTTCATTTTAACAGATGCTGAAATAGAACCGACCCCACTTCTTACGGATAATATTTGTGATAAATGCGGCGAATGTATAAAGGCTTGTCCCGGAAATGCAATAGCCGAAAATGGACAAACGGATAGTTGGCGTTGTGCAGTTTATTATAATGGTGCAAATGGTTCAAAAAATCCGTTTATGCCACCTGATGCTTTCCCTGATTTTGAAAACAGAATGGACATCATAAACGGTATTGCCCAGTTTGATTCTGAAGAAGCAAAAGAAATTCTTGATAGTATATATTTCTATCCGCCCGCAAAGCACTTCTATCGCACGTCTATTTGCGGAAGAGCCTGTGACCGTGCTTGTTATATACACCTTGAAGAAAAAGGTGTTCTCACAAAGAACTTTAATAAAAAGTTCCGTGAAAAAGAAGACTGGAAACTCAGCACTAAACAATTTGAAACTCAAAAACGCGAAAAAGAATGGGATTTTGGAGGTAACAAATAATGAAAGAAAAAATTAAGATTGCTGTTATTGGTTGTGGAAGATTTAGTCCGTTTTTTATACCACTTTTTAAAGCACATCCCGTAGTAGAAAAGGTTTATGTTTGCGACGAAAAACGTGACAGAGCAGAAGAATTTTCTAAAAAATTTGATGTTGATATTATAGATAGTTTTGAAGAAGCATTGGCTTCAGATAAAGTGAATTGTGTTGCTATTTTTACACAGCGCTTCAAACACGGTAGAATGGTAATTGATGCACTTAAGGCGGGCAAACATGTATATAGTGCGGTTCCGGGTGCGGTGACAGTAGATGAAATTATAGAAATTGAGAAGCTTGTACGTGAAACAAGACTAACCTATTCTATGGGTGAAACTGGTTACTATCGTGCTGCTGCTATTTTCTGTCGTAGAGAGTTCGCAAAAGGAACTTTTGGTAAATTTACTTATGCCGAAGCACATTATAATCACGATATTAGAAATATGGAAGAAAGCTTTAAGAGTTCGGGTGGGGAAGATTGGAAAAAATATGCAGGTATACCACCAATGTATTATCCAACCCATTCCACTTCTATGATTTTAAGCACTATGCCTGGTGTTTACGCAAAGAAGGTAATTGCGCTTGGTTTTAGCGGAAGTCCCCGAACCGATATTTACGGTACGGACGGACAAAATTTATACAACAACCCATTCTCAAATACTACAATGCTTTTAGAGTTGTCTAACGGTGGTATTGCAAGGGTAAGCGAAAACCGTTGTGTTGGTTGGAGAGCGCCCGAAACTTACATTTCTCAATATTATGGTACCGACGCCGGTTATGAATTCTCGGTTGCACATCACAGCTTGGCACATTGGGACCCTGAACGTCCGGGTAAAGTTATTATGCAAGATGTAACAAAAGAACTCCAACCCAAATGCATTTCGGATGTGGTTTATTCCGATTATTCGGGTACAATTCAAAAAATTGCTGATGGTAGCGGTTTTTATGATTCTACTCCAATTCAACCTGTAGAACGCCTACCCGAAGAATTTAAAGGAATGCAAAATGGCCACAACGGTACTCACCATTTCTTAATTGATGATTTTTGCCGTGCTTTTGAAACAGGAAAGCTTTCACCAACCAATATTTGGCAGGTTGCAAGATATAATATCCCAGGTTTGTTGGCTCACGAATCAGCTTTACAAGGTGGTGTAGCTATAGATGTGCCTGATTTGGGTGAACCGCCTGAAGATTGGGAAGTTTTGTGGTCTTAATTAAGTGTAATTAGGTAGAAAAAGCATGTTTAATGTTGTAAAACCGGAATCGGTAGGTATCTCATCTAAAGAAGTAACAAAATTTATTAAAACGCTTGAAAGAAGAGGTCTTGTAACCCACAGCGTACTTTTAATGCGTGGAAATAATATTTTTTCCGAATGTTATTGGAAACCGTTTGATGAAAAGTTTTGCCATCGTATGTATTCAGAAACTAAAAATTTTGTTTCTGTTGCTATTGGACTTTTGGAAGAAGACGGAATGATTTCTTTGGATGATAAAATAGTTGATTATTTTCCTGAAAAAATAGATGGCGAAATTCCTGGATATTTAAAAAATCAAACTATACGCCATATGCTTACTATGCAAACCTGTGGTCAACCGCCACTTTGGTTTAATTGTGCCGACCCTGATAGAACTCATTTATATTTGAATCAAAACAGTGCAGAAATTCCATCGGGTATGCGTTTTAAATATGACAGTCACGGAACACAGGTTTTGTGCTCATTGGTTGAAAAATTAACTAAAAAATCTTTGTTTGATTTTTTATACGAACGTATTTTTAAGCATTTAGGAACATTTAATACTGCTAAAATACTAAAACTTCCCAATGGCGATAGTCACGGCGATTCAGCGCTTCTTTGTACCACAAGAGATATGGCCTCTTTTGCCAAATTTGTAATGAATTACGGTACTTGGAATGGCAAACGTTTAATGAATGAAGATTATTTAAAAACCGCAACTTCTCGCATAGTTGATAATACAATTAATTGTTTTAACGGAGCATTTACTCAAGGGTATGGCTATCAATTTTGGAGATGCGAGGAAAACGGTTTTGCATTTAACGGAATGGGTGCTCAATTTGCTATTTGCCTATCGGATAAGGATTTAATTTTTGTAATTACGTCGGACAATCAGGGCTATGACGGTGCTAAAGCACTTATTATGTCGGCTTTTTATGAGATTATAGTTGATAATTTACAGGCAGAACCTTTGCCCGAAGATGATGAAGCATATAAAGAACTCAAAAAAATTGAAAATAGTTTGGAACTTGATTTTTTAAAAGGAAATATTGCTTCTGATTTTGCTAAGGAAATAAACGGCAAAGAATTTATTTGCAACGATAACCCCACAGGTATCAAAAATTTCTCTTTACATTTCTTAAAAAATGAGGGGGAATTAAGATATACCAACGCTCAAGGTGAAAAGACTATTAAATTTGGCTTTGATAAAAACGTTTTCGGAAAGTTCCCTCAATTTGGCTATTCCAATGAAGTT
>JBGVDY010000090.1:0-7758 GCA_045119585.1 Acutalibacteraceae bacterium
TCGGTAAGTTCTTCGAGTCTATCCTGCCATATAATTTCCTTAAACTCTATTTCCACACCAAGCTTTTTTGCGAAAAGCTGCGCAAACTCGGTATCAAAGCCTGTCCATTCACCGTTTACTTTATAATTCATAGGTTCGTAATAAGTAATACCTATAATAATTTTATTGGCTTTTTTTATTTCTTCAAGGTCGCTGCCACGTTTACAACCAATAAGACTTACAGACATAATGAGTATAAGTAATAACGCTAAAAGCTTTTTCATTTTTGTTACCTCGCTACGAATTTATATGAATATTATACTTTAATTATATATTATTGTAAAGTAGTAAAGTTTTTAACTATTTATTAAGAAAGAACAAAAATGTTGTTATTGTTAAAAATATGTGATATACTAATATTTAACATAAAATTATTATGGGGAGGAGAGTCCATATGCTTGAAAATGTTTTTGAAAAGCTTTACAACGTTTTTTCTATAAAACTACCTGCAAATATAAAAAAGCATTTTGATATAACATACACAAAAGCTTCTAAGCTGGTAGGCTGTACTTTCTGTTTATTAGGGCTTTTATTGGTAATAGTATTCATTGATGCATTTTCTGCGCTTGAGAATAACAGTAGATGGTTACTTATGGCATTGGACCTTATTCTACCATTTATTTTAGCGCTTTGTACTATATATACTGTACGTTTTAAAAGTGAAAAAGCAAGAAAAATAACCGGTTTTGTTCTTTTAATGCTAATGCCTATTGCTTTAATGTCTATTACAGAAACACTTAATAACGTTTCGGTGTTTAATATGACAACTCTTGGCTTCTTGGGCAACTACCTTATTATTTTAATGGCTTACTTTATATTCTTTGCAATTACAGGTAGCTTTAAAATAACATACCTTATTATAAATACTGTTCTGGTTGGACTTGCAACTGCGCATAGCTATGTTATGGATTTTCGCGGCACCCCGTTTCAGCCTATGGACTTTTTAAGCATTACAACGGCGGCAGGTGTTGCTAATACTTACGATTATACGCCCAACCATAAGATTATAACTGCGGCGCTTTTGTTTGTTTTATTAACTGTAGTTGTTATTAAAATGAAAACGCCAAAGTATACTCTGCCTACAAAACTTATTTCCCGCGCATTTACAGGAACCTTTACAACCGTTGTAATGATTTTATTCTATTTCACAAGCGTATTTGCGGATATGGGCGTTCGTCCTGATTTCTGGAATCAAACCCGTGGGTACCATAACTATGGGTTTGTGCTTAATTTCTTTACCAATACTAAATATCTTTATATGAATAAGCCGGATGACTATGATCCCGATAAAATTAAAGATATGATTGAACAAGAAAAAGAGGATGAAAATTACACCAAAAATACGCCTAATATTATATGTATAATGAATGAGTCGCTTTCAGATTTGCGAGTGCTTGGCGATTTTGAAACAAATAAAGAATATATGCCTTTTATGAAGTCCTTAAAGGAAAACACTATAAGGGGCAATCTTTACGTTCCTGTAATAGGTGCAGGCACCTCTAATACTGAGTTTGAGTTTTTAACAGGCCATACTACCGCGTTTTTGCCGTCAGGCAGTAATGCGTATATGCTTTACGTTAAAGAACCTACCGCTTCTTTAAACTCTACTTTAAAAGCGCAAAAATACTCTTCCTTCGCGCTTCACCCGTATTATGCATCGGGTTGGCGCCGTACTAAGGTGTATTCTAATTTTGGGTTTAATTCGTTTGTGGCGCTTGAAGATATTATAGATGTTTCTCTTATGCAGGAGTTTCAGGCGAACGGTTCGGATGCTAACTTTTTGCAGTCGCTCGTTGATGAAAATTATCCCGGTAGTAATATGCTTGTGCGACAGTATGTAAGTGATGAGTATAATTATAAATTGCTTATAGATGATTTTGAAAAGCGCAATAAAAAATTCCCTTATTTTGCTTTTAACGTTACAATGCAAAACCACGGCGGTTATACCACGCAAGCAGACAACTTTAATCAAAATATTTACGTTACTTCCAGTGAAACCGAATATCCTAAGGTTAACCAATACCTTTCACTTGTTAAAAAGAGTGATACTGCCTTTAAAAAACTTATACAGTATTTTGAAAAGGTTGAAGAGCCTACCGTAATTTGTATGTTTGGTGACCATCAGCCTAACGTAGAGCCTGAATTTATTTCGGAGCTTTTAGGTGTAAAAAGTCTTTCAAGCCTTACCACCGAGCAGGAGCAAAAGCGTCATATTACACCTTTCTTTATTTGGGCAAACTATGATATTAAGGAAAAGAATATTAAGCGTATAAGCGCCAACTATCTTTCTTCTCTTGTGCTTAAAACTGCAGGTGTAAAGCTTACCGACTATAACGAGTATTTGCTAAATCTTAGAAAAACCTTGCCGGTTATAAATAGCGTTGGTTATATAGATAAGGAAGGCGAATATTATAAGTGGAGCGATGTTTCCCCTTATACCGAGCTTTTAAGCAAATATGAGCAAATACAATATAACGGTATTTTTGATAAGGAAAATATTAAAACCGAAACCTTCTTTATAGACGGTTATACCCACGAAGCGACCGAGCTTGATGATAAGGAAAGCGGAGAAAAGCAGGAAGAATAACTATGCGAAACACAACACTTTGCCATATTGAAAAAGATGGAAAATACCTTATGCTTCACCGGGTTAAAAAGAAAAATGATTTAAACCATGATAAATGGGTTGCAGTAGGCGGCAAATTTGAAGATAAGGAAAGCCCTGAAGAATGTAATTTTCGCGAAACGCTTGAGGAAACGGGCTTAACCCTTAATTCGGTGCGCTATTGCGGAATAGTAACCTTTGTTTCGGATAAATGGGAAACCGAGTATATGCATATTTTTTGGTCTGATGATTTTTCGGGCGAAATTAAAAATTGCGACGAAGGCGACCTTTGCTGGGTGCCTAAAGAAGAGGTCTATAACCTGCCCATATGGGAAGGGGATAAAATTTTTCTGCGCTTGATGGATGAAAAAGCACCGTTTTTTTCATTAAAGCTTGAATACGTAGGCGATACGCTTATAAATGCGGTGCTAAACGGGGAACAAATTAAATAAAGTATAAGAGATTGTAGCAGTCAAGTGGACTGTCACAATTTATGCGGATAGCAGACAAACAAATCCTCCTATGGTAGTTTTTTAAATTCTATCATAGGAGGTCTTTTTATTGTCGCTTTTTGGACGTATGCACCTTTATATTTGTTTGTTGTCAGCAATAGGATATAACTGAATAGTGTTGCCGCCGTCTACCACAAGCTCGGCGCCCGTAGTATTTCGAGCGTGGGCGGCAAAATACCAAACCGCATTTGCTACATCTTCACCAACGGCAACATCGCCAAGCGGAGTAAAACGCGAGGGTACATTTTTATAAAACTCGGGGTTTTTATCCCAACGATCAGTTTTTATCATACCGGGGAGTACCGCGTTAACCCTTATATTATATTTTCCTAAATCTAAAGCCAAGGCACGCATCATGCTAAGCTGACCGCCCTTTGATGCCGAATAGGCTATTCGGTTAGGTATAGCGCGGTAGGCAGTATTCGAGTTTATAAATATAATGTTACCGCCACCGTTTTTTATCATTCTTTCGGCTGCATATTCACAAAGGCAGTAATTCCATACCATATTGGTATTTATAACTCGCATAAAATCGGTTAAAGGATTTTTTAATATTTTAATTCCTAAGCCCTGGTCAGCCGCATTTAGTACAAGCGTTTCTATGAATATTTCATTTTTATCAAGGGCTTCAAACATTTGTCGCACCGAGGGTTCATCTACAGTTGTTTCATTGATTAAAGAATCAATGCAGTGGCCAATAAAATTAACTTTTGGAAATTTTTCTTTATATAGTTTTTCCGAAGCGGTTACTTTTTCTTGGTTTCTGCCCGTAAAAACAACATCGTAGCCTTCACTTGCAAACTTTTCGACTATAGCAACACCTGTATTTATACAAGCACCTGTAATTAGAACTGTTTTTTTCATAATTCAATTACTCTACTTTATCAAAAACTCTTACATAGTCAACCGTGAAAACATCGCCTGCTTCTGCGGCGGCTCTTGCCGCTTCGGTTGCGGTATGACCTGTTCTATAGCCGTTTACTTCGGTTGTAAGTAGGATGAATTGGGGTATATGCGAAACAGGAGTTGTAATGGTTTCGCCGTCCTGCTTGCCGTCAACATAGAAGGTATAGCCTTCGGGGGTCCAAAGCATACCGAAGGTATGGTACTCGTCAAGTGATATATCCATATTGCCGCCTGTGTGAGCGCGTTTGTGGTCGCTGCCGTAACCGTCGTAATGATTAAAGTGAGCAATTATTTTACCCGGTTCAAAGCTTTCCATAATATCGTTTTCAATGCCTGAAAGCTCAGGATTAAGGCTTGAGCCTATCATAGGTGACTGTAGCCAGAATGCGGTCCACCAGCCACCTTTTTTCTGTAGCTTACAACGGCATTCAAAATAACCGTATTTTTTCAAAAACTTAGGTTTGCGAAGCTTGGCAATGGGCCAGGTAAGGCGGCCGTAGTTGGGGTCGGAGCTTACAGGCTCATCCATAAAGTTATAGCCTGTTTGTAGCTGGGAAGAGCGAATGTCACCATCTTTTTCGTATATTGAAAATACAGCGTTTGAGTTACCGTCAAGCTTTACGCCCTCGGTGTCCCACGCGATATGGCGTTGGTGCATCATATTTAATCTATAATCCCATTTTGTTATATCAAGCTCGGTTCCGTCGAACTCATCTGACCATACTAACTTCCATTCGCCTTGAGGCAAAAGGCTTGGTTCGTGGTTTTCTACTTCAAATAATTTCATAATAATACTCCTTAAAAATAAAATTCACTTTTAGCAGGTCTTATATCAGTTAATGCACCTGTGTAATGCCTTAATATGTGTACTTGATAGGGGTGTTTTAGGCATTCTTCTTCGTTTATTTCAATACCAATACCTGGCTTGTTGGGTATTGTAATATAACCGTCCTTGTATTCAAGGCTTTCGTTGGTAATATCCTTACGCCACTCTACATCGCTATACATAATTTCAAGTATCTCAAAATTGGGGCAGGTTGCCGCAAGCTGTAATGTGGCGGCATTTGCAATAGGACCCGACGGATTATGTGGTGCGAATGGAATATATCTGCTTTCGGCTTCTGCGGCGAGCTTCTTTAGTTCCATAATTCCGCCCGCGTGAGAAATATCGGGTTGTATGTAATCGGCCGCCATTTTATCGAATAACGGTCTATAATCCCAACGGGTATAAAGTCGCTCACCTGCAGAAATTGCCACGGCGGATTTATCCTTAACCACTTTTAATGCATCAAGGTTGTCGGGTGGTACAGGTTCTTCAAAAAACATAGGATTAAACTGCTCAAGCTCTTTTGCAATTTTTATGCTTGTAGGAATATTAAATCTTCCGTGACCTTCAATAAGCAGGTCTACATCATCACCAACCGCTTCGCGTACCGCTGCAACGCATTTCAGCGATTTGTTAAGCTCGGCATTAGATATGTTAAGATAATTTTTGCCAAATGGGTCCCATTTCATTGCAGTAACGCCACGCTGAACTGCAATTTTTGCTTTTTCGGCAAATTCGTGTGGTTCTTTTGCACCTGAAAACCAACCGTTTACATATATTCGCACTTTATCATTTACTTTTCCGCCCAATAATTGATAAACGGGTACATTAAGGTGCTTGCCCAATATATCCCAAAGAGCTATCTCAACTGCAGACAGCGCCGACATAAGCACAGGACCGCCGCGCCAATATGCATCGCGGTAGATACTGTGCCAATGCTTTTCAATCTCAAACGGATTTTTGCCTACAAGATATTCTTTTATGTGTTCAACCGCACCGAGTAAAGCCTTTTCCTTGTATTCGAGTGTGGCTTCACCTACACCGTCAATACCATCATCGGTATAAACCTTAACAAAAACCCAATTTGTACGGAAACAGTCTACAACAAATGTTTTTACATCAATTACCTTCATATAAATTTCACCTCTTTGTATATTTGGGGTACAACTTTGTTTTGGTATTCAAAATCGTTCATATCAATATTATCAAACATACCGCAATGCATAGGTACCGCAAATTTAGGATTTACTTTTTTGCAAAAGCTTTTAGCATCACGCATATTCATATTGTTTCCAACACCGTTTATTGGTAGGAACATAGCATAAATATTATTCGGTATATCGTCAAAAATCTCTTTATTATATAAGGTGTCGCCGGTTATATAATATTTTTTATCGTCGTCATCAATTATTACACCAATAGGGGTAGGGTCGCTGTGTTCGGCTTTGGTGGCAGTAAATTTAATATCGTATTCAGTCCAAGTTGTATTTCGGTTAAACTGCACATAGTTGTTATCACCACCAATTTTTCGCACTTCGCCCCACACCGAAGAAGGTGCTAAAACGGTAATGTTGGTTTTCGGGGTAATGAACTTTTTAACAGTTTCGGGGTCATAGTGGTCAAGATGATTATGGGTAAAAATCATAATATCGGGTTTTATATCAAATAGGCTTTCCTTTATAGCGACGCGCCTATAGTTTTTAGGATTAACTTTTTTTACGCTGTCGGATAAATATGGGTCTATCATAATTACGGCTTTATCGGTTTCAAACAACAGTCCTGCCTGTCCAAGCCATGTAATTTTCATATTTTACCACTCCTTATTGACCTTATTGCGATTTTATTATATAATACATCTTATCGAAGATATATATTAATTTTGCTAATTTTATTAGAAATCTTATTATTTATGGAGTTTTTACTATGGAGCTTAGATTACCCGATATAGTAGCAATAGGGATTTACAATTCGGTTTTTGCGGTAAAAAATAAAGCGGTAACAAAAAACAGAAAGACAACCATGTTCGAAATAGAAATCCCCGCACAAAAGGGCGGGGTATCTTATATAAATTCTGATGAGATGGCGGTAGATACTGATATGGTTATTTGCGCAAAGCCGGGACAAATACGCCACACGAAGCTGCCGTTTAAATGCTACTATGTTCATTTAATAGTATCTGAAGACAGTGAACTATATGATATTCTTATGGATATTCCAAACTTTGTAAAAACAAATAAATATTCAAATTATCATGATATTTTTAAAAGGATGTGCGAATATTATGATAGCGCTGTTGATACAGATGAGCTAATTTTACAAAGCCTTATTTTAGAGCTTATACACACCTTAGTAAAGGATTCAAAAAAACTGATACTGCGCGACCGCGTAAAAAACAGTAATTATAAAGCTATTGAAAAGGTGATTAAGTTTATTAAGGAAAATCCTACGGTGGATTTATCTCTTGAAACGGTATCCAACCGAGTAGGCTTTAGTCCTATACATTTTCATAATGTTTTTAAAGCATCTACAGGCAGAACGCTTCGCGAGTATGTGGAAGAGCAGCGTATAAAAAAAGCGGCAAATATGCTTATTACAACAAATTGCACACTTGCCGAAATCGCATATGAATGCGGCTTTTCATCCCAAAGCTATTTTAGCTATGCCTTTAAACGCAAAATGAATAAAACCCCACGAAAATACGCAAAAGAAGTTTTTGAAAGATATGAAGAATGATATATAAAAAGAAAAAGAAGCCGCACCAAAAGGTACAACTTCTCTTTATGGAGCGGGTGATGGATAAGTGTCGCTATGGCGACACTCGCCTCGCTACGCTCGTTGCCCCGGCTAAAAACAGTCCACCGGACTGTTTT
>JBGVDY010000091.1:0-1666 GCA_045119585.1 Acutalibacteraceae bacterium
ACTGCACCTAAAGGAAGATTTGGAGCTTGGCCAACGTTAGGCATATTAACGTTGGTAACAAGGTCGCGAAGACCTAAGATAGCGCGGATTTGCTCAACGCCTTCTTCACCAGTGGGTCTTAGTGCAAATTCTTCTTCGCCCTTTACAAGACGTTCGCTTCTTGCAAGTCTTTCATTAAGGTCGTTCCAACGCCATGAAACAGGGGTGAGCCCAAACTTCCAATCTGCAACCTGTTCAGGAGACTGTAAGTACCAATCGCCTGGGCAGAATTCTGCTAAGTGACGGTCACCTGCAGCTGCTATGTAGCCGTAACGTTTAAATAGGTCAAACTTAACTCTTTGCCAGCAAGAGAAACAGTCGTTTAAGTGACCACCAAAGTCGGTAGTAATGCCTTCATAATAGTACTTGTCTGCAAATTCTTTATACATTGGGAATAAATCCATACCTTGATAGTATGCAGAAGTAAGCCAAGTGAAGTGGTTTACACCTACAACGTTAACTTTAATATCAGCGCGGTTAACTTTTTCTACGCCAAGGTTTTCTTCGAGCATTCTAGCCATAAGAAGCTGTGTGCCGAAAACTTCGTGACAGCAACCAAATGCCTTAATTTCAGGGAATGCAGTATAAAGAGCTTTAACACAAATAGTCATTGGGTTGGTATAGTTAATAACCCAAGCATTTGGACAAAATTCTTTAATAGCTAAAGCAATTTCTTCAAACATGGGAACGGTACGTAAAGCACGAACGTAGCCGCCGGGTCCAACAGTATCGCCTACAGATTGATAAATGCCGTATTTTTCAGGAGTATGTACATCGGATTCCATTTCCTTAAAGGTTGCCGGGAGGATAGAGATAATAACAAAATCAGCGCCTGTTAGTGCTTCACCGATAGTGTCGGTTGCTTCGTATTTCCATACAGATTTGCAGCCTTCAACGTCTTTGATTCTGTTACCAATAATTTCGTTGTTTTTTGCAGCGGCTTTATCAATATCATAAAGCGCTACGGTACCGCAAATATCGTCAGCTTTAGCAAGGTCACTCATAAGACCCCAAGCCCAACCACGTGAGCCGCCGCCGATATAGGCGATTTTAATATCTTCAACTTTTTTGCCTACGTATTTCATAGTAGAACCTCCAAATTTTATTTTACAAGTTTATTATATATCAAATTTTCGTTATTTTCCTTAAAAATATTGACAAATAAGATTTATTTTCTTTACTTTTTTGATATTATATGTTATAAGATAAATATAAATATAATGGAGATAAAAGAATGGCTGAAAC
Organism: Acutalibacteraceae bacterium; assembly: GCA_045119585.1. Lineage (GTDB taxonomy): Bacteria > Bacillota > Clostridia > Oscillospirales > Acutalibacteraceae > UBA737. Next base: position 1,285 of record JBGVDY010000091.1, read on the forward strand.
AAAAAGGTTTTTTTATAATAGTACCGCCTTTAATACCGATCGAAGCGGTCCTAAGCATTATCACTCACTTTATGAAATTTACTATCTCATAGAGGGTGTATGTCATTATCTTATAGAAGGTAAGATGTTTGAAATGGAGAAAGGGGATATTGTGTTTATTCCAAAAGGGCAAATACACAAAACATCTTATGATGACGTGCACTCAAGGTTGCTTATAAACTGTTCGGGAGAATACCTTAAAAACGCCGATTTTAAGGAAGCCTTTGTTTATAGAAATGAAAATTATAGCCAAGAGATATTTTCTATTATGAAAAAAATTGAGGCAGAATATTTGCGTGACGATAAGTTTTCGCAAAGTCTTATAAAAGGGTATATGCAGCAG
>JBGVDY010000092.1:0-5333 GCA_045119585.1 Acutalibacteraceae bacterium
CCGTGACCAATCATAATAATTGCAAGTACTGTAGTAAGCAAGGGATAGTTAAACGTATTATCGGTAGATGAAACGATAACAAGATAAACAGTTAATGCAAAGGTAATTACAGCGTTTTCTGTTTTGCCTTTAGAACCGAAATAGCAAACCCTTAATACCGTCATAGAAACCAGCCACAAAATATATCCCCAAAATCCAAGGTCAATAAAATACTGCAGAAAATCGTTGTGCACCGCTGAAACACCAACGTTCATATTAGTACTGAGTTGGTAGGTTAAAAAGCCTATCCCGTTACCTAAAAAGTCAGGAGCAAACTCATAAAACTTATCAACCGCACTATATATTTTCACACGTCCGCTTGTATCGATACCCGCTTTTTCAAGTAATGTAAATACGTCAAGCTTTATAATTGCAACGTAAGCAATAAACAAAACCACCAAAACTAAAGAAAAAATAATTACAAGATTTCGAGCAGTGCTTTTATTAAATTTAGCTATAAATTTAAGCAACCAACCAAATGCCAAAGCAACAGCTATAGCAATAATACCTATTCGCTTGAATGCGGTAAAAAAGCAAAAAACTGAAAGCCCTAAAAGTATAAAAAACACAATATTTTTTCGCGGTTTTAAGAGCATATATATAAGGTATGCACCAAGACAGAATGCAAGCTCGTGAATTTCGGCTTGTACTATAACGTCACCTGTTTGCGCTGCAAAGGTTGTAACAAGGGTTACAAATTCAGAAAAGAATACGCCTATTCCGTTTTGAAAAATAACCGTGCAAATTGTTAAAATATTAGAAATAAGAATTGCAATAAGGTTATACCAAATTCCCTTTTCGCCAAAAATATATAAAAACGTAACTGCCGCAAGGGTAAATGATAACATATTACTATATCCAAACAATCCGGATAAGCCACGTGCAATAACGTTGGTATCTACCTGCTTTACAAACCATATAAAAAGCGATGCTAAAAGAGTAACAATAAGAGGAGCACAGTACATAAGTGTAGATTTTATCGTAGCTGCGCCCCTTGCAATATTAGGCTTAAACAAAAAGCAAAAAAAGGCTGATACAAATAAAATGAGGGCAAATACGTGTCGGTATGTAACAAGTATACCTAAGTTAATAGTTTCTGTAAGAAAATAGTACATAAGCACTGCTACAGCTATAAAATAGCCCTTTAAAGAAATGTTAAGCAGTTTGTTTTCCATACCTCATTTGCCCCCTTTCTTTGCATAGTTGAATTTTTCTAAATTACGTCAGAAACAAAATCTTTTTTGTTTTTAATAGCTTCAGAAAGTAACTTTCTTGCGGTTTGATTACCCATAAAGGTTTCAGCAATACCGACCTTATATTCGATTCTTATGTCGTTGTGTTCATCACGTTCTTGAAGTCTTAGACTGAATATTCTTAAAATATCTTCAACTGTAATATAATCAGTATCTTTTGCTAAAATCACAAAGCTTCCGTTTCCGTTATAAATGAACTGTGCATTGGTTTTGCCAAATGCTTCTTTGAGATACTTTGTAAACATTTTTATAATATCATCGCCTGTTTGACGTGTATAATTAGCATTAATATCGGCAAGGTTTGCAATATCCACCATACAGTATACCGTTCCGTCATCCAAAAGCTTTTTGTCCATAGACTTTAAGTACTTATCAAAGTATGCACGGTTATTGAGTTCGGTAAGATGGTCTGTATAGAAAATATAGTTTACAATATCCCCTATTCTACCAAAGACAATTGCACCGCCACAGCAAAGGATTACAAGGAAGATAAATGCAATTAAAGTATAAAGATTTACGTTTACACTCGGCTTAACTGATGCCGAAGATAAAACAGAAATGTAGCTTGCGCCCAAATACTGATTATATTCGTCATTTGTTTCCATTGTTGTATTGTAAAGAACGGTTAAATCAGCAACAAGAGACTTAATTTCAGCATCAATATCTGCTTTTAATTTGTCATAATTTTTATTATGAATTTGAGTACACGTCTTACCGGAAGAAAGACATTCTTTATTGTCACATTTACCTGTACATTCTGAAAATGTATCAATAATGTAGTTACAGTAAGCAGTATCTATAACAGAATAATCTTTTGTTTCGTTATGGTTACGCCAACTATATATAAGCTCATCATAAGTTACGGTTTGGTCACCCGCTGCAATGGGATTGCCCGAGCCGTCAACCAAATTACGCTCGTGAATGTTATCAAGAATATACTCATAAGTGATGTTGGTATTTCCCGACTCTCTCATTTTTTTAACGTAAGCGTCAATAACCGAAACGGTGTCTTTAATGATGCTTTTTTCTTTTTTATTTAATATGTTGTTATTATCGATTCTTGTTGTATAATCGGAAACTAAGATAGTTTTGTTTTTTGTTATTTGATATTTGTATATATTTGAAAAAAGTGATGAAAGCTTAACGCTTCTTATATAATTAAACTCATCAGCCAAATCACTAAACGAAACACCCGTACCGGTTGCACGGTAGTAAGGCTTTTGATCCATACGCTGATAAAGGGTGGTTAAGGTTTCATCAATACCGGTATCAATAAGCTCAACCATTTCAATATAGTCGTAATTTTCGCTTTCAATATTTTCTATAATATTTTTAGCGGGAGCAACATTAACGTACTTTTGGCTATATTCCGCAAAGTAAACGTCAAGTGTTTCATCAAGAATGGTTCTTGCAAGTTCAGAACCTTCATTATTGGTAGCGGTGAAAGAAACTATATATGTACTTGGCTCGTAAATATATTCTTCGCCTTCTTCGAGCTTTGCTTCTTTTTGTGCAACTTTATCTTCATCAGGAATTGCGGTTATAGATACTCTTGAAATAAGGTTATCTACCGAATAGATACCTGTAAGTCCCATTTTTTCGACAACCTTCGACATTACCGCAGAAGACTTAATCTCATTAACATCTAATTTTGAACCCGTTGGAGTAAGACCTTGTTCAGCCGCGGGGTCGTTATAATGAATAACCTCTGAAGCTACGTAAGTATTAGAACTTTTGAGCTTAATGTTAATAACGAATGTAGCCAAAAGACACAAAATCACAATGATTGGCAAAAGCTTTTTTAAATATCTCATTATCTGAAAATTTTTCATTTTTAACCCTCCTTAATGATTTTGTGTTTATGCTTTAGGAAATTTTTTTGAAATAGAGCGTAACATTGCTGCTACGTAAGCTAAAATGGCAAATATAATAATGGTTTTTAACTCACTAAAAAGTGAAACACCCGAAATACTTACTGCTATACATTGATTCATTGTATGGTTAGAATATTCTCTGCCTGCTTTCATTGCTTCTACCGTAAAATTATCAATGCTTTCATCAATAGATTTAATAAGCTCGTTTACTTGCTTTTTCGCGGAGTTGCTTTTGGTAGAATCCTTCATTTTTTCTATAACAAGCTTATTATCCATAATTTCTTTACTGTTTGTAGCAACCTTATCACTAAATGACGTTGCCATTACAGATAATTCGTCTATGCCAACCTTAGTTCTACCCATATAATATTTTCCGCTGCCATCCCATGTAGGAACTAAAACGATTCTTGTCATCTCTTCGGAATACATATCAATTGCTTCATTACAAAGACCAAAAGATGCGGAGTTCTTTTTCTTATCGAAGCTGGTATTTTTATTTTGATAAGAAAGCCTGTCAATATAATCCGTTTTATCCTTTGCGATACCAAACTGTAAAATTAAAGAGCGTAAATTTTCTTCAATTTGGGTTTGCTTAAATTGATGAACCTTACCTGCAATTGAATTAAAGGTTGTATTATTTTCGGTAACAAAGCTTGGACCTTTTTCAGCCATACCATATAAATAGTTTAAAACCGCCGTAGTTTCTTTATTAAAATAGGTTACAATATCCATATATTCGAGCTTAGAAAAATCAGGTTTTTCTTCTTGCTCGGTAATACTAAAATTGTCGGTATACTTTTCTATGTAATATTCTTTATACGCGCTTGTTATAAGCAAAATCACATTTTCAGCATCCAAATGCTGCGTATGCTTCGAAGCGTTATATTCAACAACAAATTCTGTAGAAATATGATAATTTGATTTATCACTTACGTCGCCTTGAATATAAGGGTAAACCGATAAACAATTTTTAAGTTGCTTAACTGTAACGTCTTCAAAAGCGCCCATCTCGATAGCTTTTTCTACAACTTCATCGCACAAAATTTCAGCCATGTTGTATCTTGTTCCGTTAGAGTTTTGTGCTTGCGATGCTTCGGAATAATTAAGCGATACAACCGCAGATACAAACTGCTTTGATTTCATATGATTAAATACACCAAATACACCTGTAAGGATTATAACGAAAACCAGCACTCCAACCTGTATATATTTAGTGCCTTTTAAAATCCTTACAAATTCATTTTTTGTAACGTGTTTTGAACGAAAATATATTCTTAACAGCGCAAATATCAAAATCAAACCTGCTATTAAAAGCGGTATTTTTTGCAAAATTGATGAATACATGGATAAACTCCTTTAAAATTTATTGATATCTACAACAACAAGTTCGGGTTGATTGTTAATTCTAAGGAACGTGTTTTTATCAAGTCCCGAGCTTACAATTAACGGTCTGCCCTGCACGTCGTATCGGCCGTAAACATAATTGCCGCTTCTTTCGGGGAATAGCCCACCATCAGGAGTATAGATAGGACCTAACATAGGAATTCTGGCGGTACCGCCGTGAGTATGCCCTGCAAGTAATAGGTCACCCCAAGTATCAGGTGTATATTCTTTAAAAACTAACGGTTCGTGAATAGCAGTTATTTTCAAGTTGTTTTCATTAGAATAGATATACTTGTCGAAATTGTTACCGGTATAAGACCAAAAAGATGATGGATTTGAAGTAACCACACCAAAAACATCCACCTTTGTTGTGCCTATTGTTATGGTATCCGAAGCATTTTTTAAAACTTTAATGCCTGCTTTTTCAAGTTTCTCTTCTAAAGGATCGGTAATTTCCAAAAGCTTTTGAGGGTCACGGTTTTCATTATTGAAACCAAACTTCGAATCTAAGGATTCTTGTGTTAGTGGATCATTGTAATACTTTTCAACCTCGTTGTTTCCGTATATGTAATACGAAGGAGCCACGTTTGAAAGCGATTCACATAAATTCATAACCTTATCTTCGCCCGAAACCGAATCAATACAGTCGCCGGTATATATAATCAAATCCGGCTTTAGTTTTTCAATTCTTCGACTAAGTATTTTGTTTTTATACCCATACGAACAGTTATGTAAATCAGAAATTTGGACAACTCTTATTTTATTATTAACCTTAAGACTGCTG
>JBGVDY010000093.1:0-2102 GCA_045119585.1 Acutalibacteraceae bacterium
TATTAGCGCATATACCAATACCTTTAAGTAGGTCAACCGCGCTTACAACTGCGCCCTTAACGCCGTTCTTTTGAAGGAAATCTTTAAGTATAGGTTTTCTACCTTCGCCCCAAAGCCAAATTGAGTTAGCTTCGTTAAGACCTTTTGCGCGTCTTTGCAAATTAACAGGATGATCTTTTAAAATGCCATAACTTTTCTTCATAAGGTCTATAAGCGGTTTAGCATTTTCGCTATCACTTAAATATTCTCCAATAACACGGCCACTAATATCGTGAGGCGGTGTCATAGTACCAAGCTCGGTAGTACCGTTATCCCACACAAGACAGTGGCGATAGCTTACACCGGCATAGAATTTAAAAATCTCAGAGCCAAGCTCTTCTTCTACGGTTTTAATAATCTCGGCAGCTTCTTTTGTAGAAATGTCACCCGAGCAGTAGTCAACCATAGTCTTGTCTTCATATTTTTCTTCACTGGAGAGTGTTACAATATTGCAGCGAAGTGCAACGTCAGTTTCCTTCAAATCTACGCCAATGGAAGCCGCTTCAAGCGGAGAACGACCGGTATAGCATTCATAAGGGTCGTATCCCATAACCGAAAGATTTGCAACGTCACTACCGGGCTTTAAACCTGCGCCCACAGTACGACACATACCCACAACCGAAGTTTTTGCTAATTTATCAATAATAGGCTTATTTGCAAGCTCCATAGGGGTTTTGCCGCCTAAGAAAGCCATATCAGCAACATCGGCCATACCGTCACATAATAAAACTAAATATTTCATAATATCAATCCTTTAAGTCATTTGTAATTATTCTAATCGTTTCGACCAACTACAACTATTATATCAACAATATTCACCATTGTAAAGAAAAAAGACTTTTCTTTTTCTCTAATTTAAGGTAATATATATTAGAGAGGTGATAATAATGCTCGAGAGTTTTAAGGGAGAAATTCTATCCCCCGTGGGTTCAAAAGAAATGCTTTACGCCGCAGTCCGTAGTGGTGCCGATGCCGTATACCTTGGTGCTAAAGATTTTTCCGCAAGGCGTAATGCCGAAAATTTTAATATTGAAGAGTTAGCGGAAGCTGTCACCTTTTGTCATATACGGGGTGTTAAGGTTTATTTAACCCTTAATATTCTTGTCAAGGATAACGAGTTTTATGATGCACTGTCGCTTGCAACCGATGCTTATAATATTGGAATAGACGGTATTATTGTTCAGGATTTAGGTCTTGCGAGAGTTTTACACGAAAAATTGCCCGAACTCCCATTACACGCTTCTACGCAGTTAAGTATTCATTCACCCGCAAGCCTGCCACTGCTTAAAAACTTAGGCTTTAAACAGGTTGTCGTAGCGCGCGAAATGTCACTTGAAAACCTTACCGAATTTTGCAAAGCGGCAAAACAGTACAATATAACGGTGGAAGTTTTTGTGCACGGCGCCCTTTGTATGAGTGTATCGGGTCAATGCTTATTATCGGCATTTTTAGGCTCTCGAAGCGGTAACCGTGGTCTTTGTGCGGGACCTTGCCGTTTACCCTTTGCCGCTGAAAACGGCACAGGCTATGATTTAAGCCTTAAAGATTTATCTCTGATAGATTATATTCCTACACTTTATAATATTGGTGTTCGCTCCTTTAAAATTGAAGGCAGAATGAAACGCCCCGAGTACGTTGCCGCCGCAACAAAGGCTTGTAAAGATGCGCTTATAAACGGTACTGCCGATTTGCAGCTTAAGGATACACTTAAAAATGTATTTTCACGTTCCGGATTTACGAGTGGCTACCTTGAAAATAAATTGGGTCGCGATATGTTTGGTATTCGCACTAAGGAAGACGTTGCTGCAGCCAAGAATGCTTTCCCGATTTTGCACGAACTGTATAGAAAAGAATACAAAAGCACAGCTGTAAATATAACTGCAACTATAAAAGCAGAAGAACCAATAACTCTAACGTTAACCGATGGCGAAAATACAGTTACTACGGTTGGCAACATACCGCAACAAGCAAAAAATAAAGCGATTACCAAAGATGACGCTTATAAAAGCCTAACAAAGTTTGGCGATACGCCTTATTTTGCGAAAGATTTTAAAGCCACTATT
>JBGVDY010000094.1:0-2884 GCA_045119585.1 Acutalibacteraceae bacterium
TTCTTAGCTTTTAGACTCTTCAAAGTAACACTTGTTGTCTTGTAGCTTGTTACCTTCTTAGTCTTTGCAGACTTAAACTTGCTGGAAGTTGAGTACTGAATCTCGTAACCTGTTACTTGTGAAGATACCTTAGAAATCTTAACCTTAAGGCTCTTCTTAGCTGCGGTGAGCTTTTCAACCTTGCTTTCCTTCGGAACGATTATGAAGTAAGCAGTTAAGGTACCGCTGTAGTTACCCTTGAACTTAATGGTAACCTTATACTTGCCAACCTTCTTACGGCCTGAAGCATAGCTTACGGTGTAATAGCTTGAAGAAATCTTATTGCCCTTATAGTCGTATACCTTAACAGAAGGCTTTCTGGTCTTGCTGCTTGAATAGGTATATTCTGTTGTAGAAAGCTTAATCTTCTTAGCATAGTAGAGTGTCTTTGTGCTGTACACCTTACCGCATACACTACATGCCTTAACTATCTTACCGTTCTTAGAAGTTGTAGCCTTGGTTGTTGTAGTCTTGTAAGAGTGAGCTATCTTAGCGATTTTTTCAGACTTCAAAGTAGTCTTACATACTGTACACTTATAAGTTTTTGTACCTTCGGCAGTACATGTAGCTTTCTTGGTTACTGCGCCCTTATCAGATGTATGACCCTTCTTAGAATCTACATCTTCTCTTGTGTTTTCTTCGCCACAAGCACACTTGCCTGTTTCGGTTCCGTTTGCTGTACAGGTTGCATCATTATTAGAAGTATAATTCACAAATTCATGTGTATGAGTTACTTTTGATTCGTTGCGTGTAAAGAATCCCGGAACGTTAAACACACCGCCCTCATCGGTAGTAAATACAGGTTTAACCAATACGGTATGAGTAACGCTTGGATCAAGGTTCTTAGCTAATATAACAGGACATACGTTGTCATATTCAACTTCTACGTATTCTCCGCCATCTATACTAACAGCACAAGCCGACCATTTATCTTTCTTAGCCGGGTCTAAATAGCACATTGCTAATTCGCTGCCCTTAAATTGAACTGCCAAAACACTGTCTTCTCTTGCGGTTGCCTTAGCAACACCTGTCAAAGTATTAAACATGTTGCTATCAGCCGCAGCTTCGGAATATACAAATCCTGTGGTACCGATACTAGCAGTATTGGCCAAATATTCGGGAGTCATATCAATAAACTCTACATCGGTATCAAAAAGTTTTTCGCTAACAACTTCCGGCAATGTGTGTTCAGTTACATTCTCATTGTCACCAGCTATTGCCTTTTGTGATTCAAGATATTCTAAAATTGCATCATAGTATATTTTATTACCTGCAATATTTGGATGTACAATATCACCAAAGAAATAATCCCATTCAAGTCCTGATACATTCATTGCATGGTGTATGGCTTGACCGAGGTTTATTCCGGATATATCATAAACCGAAGCAATAGAATCATGCTTTTGAACAGAGGAAGGAGAATATCCGTTATCGGTTTGGTCAATAATATAAAGTGTTACTATGTCGCAATCAGGAAATTCTTCTCTCAAACGGCGAACAATTGACTCATACTGTGAAGCAATATCCAATTCAGGACGTTCATACTTATTGTATTTATCGTTAATTGCAAATTCTACAAAAATCAAATCAGGATTTAGGGGCAAAATTTCAGATTGCAATCTATAAGCACCAAATAATGAGCCTGTATTGCCATAAGATGCATTGATATTGTTAATTTTACCTTCGCCCTTGTTTTCTTCTAACCATTTACCAACAAGTCCGCGCCAAGAGTATTTTTCTCTGGCATTAAGGTCAGCAATACCTGTACCTCTTGTTACAGAGCCGCCCATATAAACAACGTTAATTTCTTCACCCTTATTTAATTTCGCAAAGGTGTTTTTTAGACCATTACCACGTTGTGTAATATAATCACCATAGCTTTCGGGGAATTTGGGAGCTGTTGGTGTTGATGGTGCATCAAGACCGGCAACTAAATTTAATTTTAAAATTTTATCCGAAAAATCTACAACAAGCAACTCAGCGTCGTTAGTATATCCTATAATTACTCTAAAATAAACAGCTCCGGTGACTGCTCCTTTAATTGAACTTATAGTTGTTTCGCCTTGTTCCCAGCCCTTTTTGCCTATCCATTTACCATCTGCATCGTATAAATGATATGACGCTTTATAACCGTCAGCAACTGTTGATAAAACATATTCCGACAACGGTAACAAATCAGGTGTTACGATGCGTGTCATAATTGTTGATACAACTTCACCGTTGCTAAGAGTACCCTGCGTCATTAAAGGAGTAACTGCTTTGCCGAGTTCCGGAAGCACTTCAGGGGTTTCGGGATTTTCAGGATTTTCGGGATTTTCTGGATTTTCGGGATCCACAGGTTCAGTAGGAGTTTCCGGTTGCGCATTTGAAGACTTTGTCAATACTAAACCATAATCAGCAAGCTTATTTACGTCTGTATCAATAGAGCTCTTAGGTTTTATTTCAAGTCTAAAATACAATGCGCCTTGGGGTGCGTCCCAAAAATCATATTCATTAACAGCAGTACCTGTTGAATTTACGGTTATTTTTCCGTTTTTAATAAAGCCTGAATAATTAGCTGCTTTTGAAGTATAATAAGCAACACTTAAAATATACCCTTCACCAATGGAAATACTGTCATAGTTTGAAATGGTAAGAAAATCGACAGAAGCTATTCTGTTAGTTCTTAAATCAACTGTATTTGCACCATCAGCGCCAGTAATACCGCGATTAACAAAGTTAACGTCTTGATATACAGCTGTAGTTTCTTCTAGAGCACTTACTGCACAAACAGCGCTTGAAAGAAGAATTGCAACTGTTAATAAAACGCTAAAAAATTTAAAAATCTTGTTTTTCATAAAATCTA
>JBGVDY010000095.1:0-2089 GCA_045119585.1 Acutalibacteraceae bacterium
TCAATATATTTTGCAAAACGCTCTTTGTTATAGCGCTTAATTTTAGCAAGCTTTTTCAAAACGGCAGCATCGTCTTTGAATGCCATAAGCTTTTCAAGCTCTGCAGCGTCTAAAATAAACCCGTCGCCAATTAGTTCGGTCAATAAATCGGTAAGCTTCGGGTTAGCGCAACAAAGCCAACGGCGATGTGCAATACCGTTAGTAACGTTTTTAAACTTATCAGGTGTCATTTTAGCATAATCCTTGAAAAGTTCATCCTTAATAATAGCGCTATGAAGCTTGGAAACACCGTTTACTGCGTGGCAGGTTGCAACACAAAGGTTTGCCATACGAACAACACCGTGTGAAATAACTGCAGTACGTTCAGCAAGAGCAAAATCACCTGTTGCTTGAACAACTTCGCTACGGTAACGACGATCAATTTCCTTAATAATTTGGTAAATACGTGGAAGTCTTGATTTAACAAGTTCTTCAGACCAACATTCAAGCGCTTCGGGCATAATGGTATGGTTGGTATAAGCAACGGTGCCCTTAACAATATCCCAAGCTCTTTCCCAAGCGTAACCGCAGTCGTCCAAAAGGAAACGCATAAGCTCAGGTATTGCGAGTGTGGGGTGTGTGTCGTTTATATGAATAGCTACCTTTTCGGGTAGGTTTTCTAAGGTGCTGTAGTGACGTAAGTGACGGCTTAAAATATCTTGAATGGATGCCGATACTAAGAAATACTGTTGGCGAAGACGTAAAGATTTACCTTCAACGTGATTGTCGGCAGGGTAAAGTATTTTAGAAATGTTTTCTGCCATAGCACGCTGTTCAATAGCACGCAAATATTCACCTTGATTAAAGGCGGACATATCAAAATCGTGACATTCGGCACTCCAAAGGCGAAGCGCGTTTACGGTTTTACCGTCTTTACCTGCAACACAAAGGTCGTAAGGAACTGCGCGTACGGTTTGGTAATTCTTATGTTCAATGTGGTGACCTGCTTCGTCCCACCATTCATCTACATAGCCGTCAAAGTTAACGTCTACTGCCGAGCCGGGCTTAGCTTCAAGCCAAACACCGCCACCCGGAAGCCAGAAATCAGGCATTTCGGTTTGCCAACCGTCAACAAGCTTTTGACGGAATATGCCAAGCTCGTAACGGATGCAGTAGCCCATAGCAGGATAGCTTCCGCTTGAGAGTGCTTCCAAGAAGCAAGCGGCCAAACGACCAAGGCCACCGTTACCAAGACCTGCATCAGGCTCGAAATCGTAAAGCTTTTCGAGCTTTACGTCAAATTTTTTGAGAGCCTTTTCCATTGTGCCGGTAAGGCCTAAGTTGTAAAGATTGGTTTTAAAGGAACGTCCCATAAGGAATTCCATGCTAAGGTAGTAAACTATTTTAGCCTCTTTGTCTGCACGCTCTTTTTTAAACTCGGCGCGACGCTCGTTCATAATATCTAAAAGGCTTAAAACTGAAGCTTTGTAGAAAAGCTCGTTAGAAGCTTGTTCGGGTGTTACACCAAAGTTATGTGAAAGCTTTTTTTCTATTGCAGAAGCGAGGGATGCTGAGGTAATTTTTGCCATTTTCTCATCTCCATAATAATAATATCTATATAATACATTATTTGCAAAAAAAGTTCAAGTATTTATTAGCCTAAAAAACAAGGTTCATTATAAGGTTAATTTGTGCAATTTTTATGCACATTCTATAAATACAATTTATTTATAATCGTTTTTTTAGAATATTTTAGTTAAAATACACAAAAAACTGGAGTTTTGGCATTACAGTAAACCGTTATAAAATGGTTTAATTGACAAAAAATAATGTTAGAAAAGACCCTTTTTGCCGATGTTGAGCTTCAAATTTAAAATTTTAAAAATAATGCTTGCTTTTTAAATTGCTTTGTGGTAGAATATATGAGCATTTGATTTCACCCGTTTCCTTACGGGTGTCTTCTTGCCGAAAAAATCGACATTGAAGCAGGTGGTCCTCTGGCAAAAGTGTTACGAACATCTGGTAAAAATTAAAGGAGGAAAAACCATGGACGTAATTAAGGAATTAGCAGCAGAACAACTTAAAAAAGATGTTCCCGAAATTTTAATCG
>JBGVDY010000096.1:0-3056 GCA_045119585.1 Acutalibacteraceae bacterium
GGCTTGCAAGAGAAGCAATAAGTGTTCCCGTACCACCTATGTTAACGCCTAAAAGAAGTGCATTATAATCGGTTGTAAAACGCGACAACAAAATTGCTGAAGGCACGTTACTTATAAACTGACAGGATAAAATTGACACAATCAAAGTGTCTTTTTCAAGTAAGGATGAAATCAAAAGATTCACCGAATCAAGCCTTGCTAAATTGCCTGCAAAAATAAAGAAAAAGAAAAACGTACCTAATAGAGAGTAATCCACCATTTTAAGCGATTCGCGGTCGACAAAAAACAGGATTATTGGAATAACAACTAAACCTATTATAAACGGAATTATTCTGAAAACTATAAGAATGGACACTAAAAACAAAACGCAATAGAGTATAGTTTTTTTAATATTAAGCCTTTCGCCAAAATCTTTGTTTATTGTAAACTTTATAGCTTTTATTGGTAAACAAGCAACCACTAAAAGCGCAACCGCCAGCAAAAATGCCGGAAGCATAATTTTACAAAACTCGCCTGTGGGTATATTAAAATACGAATACAAATAAAGGTTTTGCGGATTACCAAACGGTGTTAACATTCCGCCCAAGTTTGCCGATATATTTTGTAGCACAAAAAGATACGCCATATATTTTTCTTGCTTTGTTACCGAAAGTGCAAAATAACCAAGCGGTAAAAAAGTTATAAGCGCCATATCATTTGCGATAATCATAGAGCCTATAAAGGTAATAACCACAAGAAGTAAAAATAAAGACCTAAGATTTCCCGCCAAATTCACAAGTTTTCGTGCAAGGATAGTGAAGAATTTAATATTTCTTAGTGCACAAACAACCGCCAAAGTTAAAAAAAGGCAGGAAAGCGTTTTCCAGTCAAAATAGCTAAAATACTCTTTATCAGGCGGCACTAAAAAACAGGTGACAAATGCCACAAATGCGGCAATACAAAAAACCGTATTTTTCTTTATAAATCTCAATAGTTTCAAAGTATCACGACCATAATAAAATTCACAACCCGATTATTATATTACAAATAAAAACATAAGTCAATAAATGTCGAATATAAAAATATAATCACATTATTCTATTTACTTTTGAAGATAGCTATGATAAAATCAAGCAAGAGGTGACCGGTAATGAAAATAATTAAACAGGCTACTTGCGAAGACATTTTTCCTTACATTGCATATATACCCGATAAAATAAGCGAAAGACCCGCGTTATTAATTCAACTTCATGGTGCAGGCGAACGCGGAAACGGCGGCGAAGCTTTAGAAAAGGTTTTGGTTCATGGTTTTTCAAAAGTTGTAAACGACAACAATTTGAAGGACTGTATTTTAATTATGCCGCAATGTCCTATCGACAGCTTTTGGGTAGCAAGAATAGAAAGTATTAAAAAATTTATTGATAAAATGATAGATACATATTCTATTGATACAAGCCGAGTGTACATATGCGGCTTGAGTATGGGCGGTTTTGGTACTTGGTATACAGCAATGGCTTATCCCGACCTTTTTGCCGCTATCGCACCCTGTTGTGGCGGTGGTATGGCATGGAACGCCGAAACACTTAAAATGCCAATTTGGACATTCCACGGGTTAGATGATAATATTGTTTCCCCAAACCAAACAATAGAAATGATTGAAAAATTAAAGGTCCTTAACCCTAATTTTAAATATAATTTATACGAGGGTGTTGCTCACAACTCGTGGGATAGGGCATTTACGGAAGAAACACTTAACTGGATATTATCACATAAAAAATCGGAGTGAAAATTCACTCCGATTTTTACTATGTAAAGATTAATTTTTTATTTTACTACAATTTTCAAACATTCCGTTCCGCTTAGCTCCCCACTTAAACGGTCTGGTTGATGTCCGCCCACAAAAAGCGTAATTTCACCGTCAGGTGTTACCCTTTCACCATTTTCTAAAACAGCTTTTAGCCAGTAGCGGTCTATTTCTATTTGCGTTTCGGTAGTTTCATTTTTTCTAATCTCTACTGCTTTTACGCCGCACAACTGGTAATTGGGTGTTTTGGTTCTGCTATCGGTAAATTTGGCATAAACTTGTACTTTTTCGGTGGTATCATACTCACTCTCGTTAGTAATAGATACCTTTAATTTTACGTTGTCTTCTAAGCGGGAGATAATTTCCACATTATTGTATTTTACATTTCCAAAACCTAGACCAAACCCAAACGGATACAGCGGTTCTTCCTTTAAATAACGATAGGTTCTGCCTTCCATAGAATAATCTGTCAATTCGGGAAGATTATTTTCTTGTCTATAGAATGTAACCGGCAACCTACCCGTCGGTGAAAACTCACCTTTTATTAGTTTTGCAACTGCAAGACCGCCAACCGCACCGGGATACCAACCGTGAATAATCGCCTTAGAGTGAGCGTTAACCTTTTCGCCCAAATCAACTGAGCTGCCGCTCAAAACCACAACAACCACATTTTTGCAAACATCGCAAACTGCTTCGGCAAGTCTAATTTGAGTTTTGGGTAGACTTAAAGACTTTCGGTCACCGTGGTAAGCAAAATCATCATCCAGTCGCAATTCTTCACCTTCTATATAGCGGTCAAGACCAAGACAAAGGATTGTTAAATCGGCTTCGCTTGCGGCGGCTATGCCTTCACTTATCATATTTGCAAACCCGCCTGCATCGTTTTTCCTTTCTTTCCATATATGCGAGCCGCTTGTAACCCTAATTTGCGATTCGTGAAATTCTTTACGCATTCCGTCCGCTACTGAAATATATTCAGAAGCAAGCCCGTTATAATTTCCCTCTAACGCCGTTACCGAATTAGCATTAGGACCAATTACGGCAATCTTTCTATATTCGCCATCATTAATCGGCAAGAAATTATCTTGGTTTTTAAGCATAACCAAAACCTGCTTAGCGGTTTCAAGATTTAGGGCTTTATGCTCTTCGCAATCAAGCTTATCGTAAGGAATGTCATTAAACGGGCGATTTTCTTCAAATTCGCCAAGCAATGCCCTTACAAAATAAAGCTTTTCTACTGCTTCGTCAATCTCTTGGTCGGTTATAAGGTCTT
>JBGVDY010000097.1:0-9812 GCA_045119585.1 Acutalibacteraceae bacterium
TACATACCCGGTCTTTTTCTAACCGCTTCAAGTCCTTCTAATACCTGTATGGAATTTTCGTCATAACTTTCATTTACAGGTGTTGTAATTTCGTTACTCATATTTTTTTCCTTTCAGTGTAACTTATTTAACAATTATCCCTTGACGTTTTGTAAGCGTATTGGGAGAAATTTGTGAAATATAAACCTTATTTTTATTTTTTATATTTGTTACTACAAAAGATTTTGGAAGTTCGTATGATACGTTTATAACTTCCCCTTTTTTTTCAGCATTTGATAAAAAATCCCTTGTAGCTTTTGATACGGTGGTTTTTTCTAAATCAAAAATACCAATAATACTGTTTTCATTTGCTACGTATTCGCCGCCTAAATGAATATACATTAAAAAACTTCGCCGCCTTTTATATTAAAAATTTTGCCGTTTTGTAAATTTTCAATATTACTTGGGTCACAACAACTTAAAAACGTTTGCATTTCTTTTGTATGATTAAGCACAAAATTTTGACGGCTTTTATCTAATTCGCTCATAACGTCATCAAGCAAAATTACAGGATATTCGCCTGTTTTTTTGTTTATAACTTCTGCTTCGGCTAATTTTACTGCAAGAGCAACGCTACGTTTTTGTCCTTGTGAACCGTAACTTCTGGCACTAATATCATTTATTTTAAAATCTAAGTCATCTCTATGCGGTCCTACAGAAGTAACACCCGAAAACATATCGTCTTTTCGTGTTTTCTTTAATGCTTCTACTAAATTTTCTTCACTTGACTGCAAATATTTAATTTCTAATTTTTCTTTTCCATTAGAAATACCGTCATATAAACCAGGTAAAAATTCTTGCAACAATTCTATATAGCGAATTCGCATATCTATAATTTTTTTTCCAAGCGTTGCAATCTCATTTTCAAAAACGTCAAGCATTACCGAAACGGTAGAATCATATTTAAAATCTTTTATAGCCTGATTTCGTTGTGTTACAGCCCTTAAATATTGCTTTAAAACCGAAATATAGGAAGGATAAATTTGACAAATTGCCAAATCAATAAATTTTCTTCTTACTTTAGGTCCTTCTGAAACAATATTAAGGTCTATAGGTGAAAAAACTATAGCATTAAAATTTCCTGCCAAAGAAGAAACTGTTTTTAATTTTTTTTCATTCAAAAATGCAGTTTTTTTATCTTCAAACTGAAGAATTGCTTTAGTTTTTATTCCTTTACTTTCAAAAAAAAGGTTATTTATAGCCTTCTTTTCCGAAAATTTTAAAAATTCACTATCTTTAGCACCGCGGAAACTTTTTGCCCCTGTAAAAAGCCAAATAGCTTCAATAATATTTGTTTTTCCTTGCGCATTTTCACCGCAAATAACATTCATATTTTCACAAGGGGTAATGTTTAAATTACTTAAATTTCGAAAGTTTTTACATTCTAAATTTAAAACGATCATACAATTTCGATGCCTTGACCTTCAAATTCAACTTTATCGCCTTTGTGAAGCTTTTTACCTCTCATTGTGCAAATTTCGCCGTTTACCTTAACTTCGCCTTCTTGAATTACAAACTTAGCATGTCCGCCGGTAACAACTAAATCGCCTAATTTCATTGCACTGTCAAGTCGAATAAAATCTTCTCTAATAGAAATTTTTATATATTCCATTATTTCAACCTCATAGGCATTATCATATATTTAAAGTTATCATCATCAATTGGTGTAATAAGAACACCTGCGTTGGGACCATTAAATAAAATATTTACATTTTCATCTTCAATAGCCTTTAATGCATCTAATAAATAATGATTATTAAGACCTATTTCAAAATTTTCGCCTTCTAATTTAGTATTAAAGGTTTCTGTACTTCTTCCTTGTGCTGTAGCACAGGTGAATATTACATTTAATTCATTAAAGTAACATCTTACGGGAGTAGTAAATGATTCACTTATAAGTAAAGACACACGTTCAATAGTATTTATAAGCTCGCGAGTATTTACAGTAACCTTTTGTTTATAGTCTTTTGGAAGGGTTTTTTCATAGTTTACAAAATCACCCTCTAATAAACGGGAAATAAAGGTATAACCGCTTACTACAAAGCTTATAAGTCTTTCACCTACATTAATGGTTATTTCTTCTTTTTCATCTTCTATAAGCTTTACTACTTCGTTTATTGCCTTGCTTGTAACGTTAAACTCCATATTTTTATCAATATTAATTTTTTCTTTTTTAATAGCTAAACGATAACCATCTATTGCAACAAACTGAATAAAACCGTCAAAAAGGGAAATATTTATACCTGTAAGAATAGGCTTACTTCCTTCAGTAGTAGCAGCCGCAAAAGAGGTACCTTTTTTAAGCTTATTAACAAGATTACCTTCTAAAGAAAAACTGTTAGCATTATTTACAGACGGAATTTCAGGAAAATCTGTAGCTGCCATACCCATTATATCAAAGGTAGCGTCCCCGCTTTTAATATGGCAGTTAAGGCGGTCATCAGCAGAAATTTCTACCGATTCACCATTCATTTTTCTTAAAATTTCAGTAAGAAGACGTGCGTTAATTACAATATCGCCCTCTTGGTCGCATTTAGCGTATATTTCTTTCTTCATACCCATTTCAAGATTATAAGCAACAAGAGTAATTTTTCCTTGTTCTGCAGAAATAAGTATACCTTCAAGAATTGGCATAGAAGTTTTTGCACCAACTACACCTTGAAGTTTTGAAACTGCTTCAAGTAATTTTGTTCTTTCGCAATAGAAAATCATTTTTTTCCTCCTAAAAAAGAATATTAAAATAAAAGTAATAATAAGGGGTGTTAAAACGGTTGAAAACTTAAAATTTCCCGATTAATATAATAGTTTTAAGGTTTAATAAAAAATAGAATAAAAACTTAATAATTTTAATAACTTAAAAGTACTAACATACCATTTAATAACTTTTAGGTTAATTAAGGTTAAAAGTGTTAATAACTTTTAATATACAGTTTGGTTGGAAGAACGTAAATTTTTAATAATATCTTCAACCAATTCTTTTTGGTAAGGCTTGTCCTTTAAGAAATTATCAATCTTATTTACATTGTAAAGAACGGTTGTATGGTCTTTACCAAAGCATTCGCCAATTTGTTTAAATGAAAGGTCGGTAGTTTCTCTTGCAATATACATTGCAACCTGTCTTGCAAGAGCTAATGAAGCTGTTCTTCTGTTAGATAAAATATCACTAACTGAAACGTTATAGGTTTTTGCAACTTCATTAATAATATTATCAACCTTTATAGGTTCAGGTTTGTCATCTGTAATTACATCTCTAACTGCAGACTGTACAACAGCAAGAGTTAGTGGATGAGTTTGAATAGAAGCGTAAGCGTAAAGCTTCTTTATAACCCCTTCAATTTGGCGTGTATTGGATTTTATATGCTCGGCAATATAAAATACTAGGTTTTCTTCTAACTTAATACCGTATTGCTCAGCCTTTTTATTTATAATACCCACTCTTGTTTCAAAATCAGGGTTGGTAATATCGGCAAATAATCCGCCTTCTAAACGGGAACGAATACGGTCGTCAAGAGTTTTAATTTCTCTTGGGGGACGGTCAAGAGTAACAACGATTTGTTTATTTCGTTCCATAAGGGTATTAAAGGTGTTGAAAAATTCTTCCTGAGTTTGTTCTTTACCTGCGATAAAGTGAATATCGTCAATTAAAAGAACGTCTACGTTACGGAATTTGTGGTGGAAGTCTTCTATAGTACCTAAGCCTAACTTACCTTGTTGTAAAGAAGTAATAAGCTGATTAGTAAAATCTTCCGCTCTTATAAATTCGGTAACTTTTCTTGGGAATTTATGCTTAATATGATTTTTTATAGCAAGCATAAGGTGGGTTTTACCAACACCGGAAGGACCGTAAATAACAAGAGGGTTGTATGTAGGTTGAGGGATTTCACATTCGGCTACTGCTAACGATGCCGCGTGGGCAAAACGATTAGTGGAACCAACAATGAAATTATCAAAAGAGAAGAAATCTTCAAAAGTAAGACCTTCACTGTATTTTTCAGCGTTTAAAATTTCTTCTTCATCATCTCGCATAATAACCTTAAATTCCATAGGTACACCCATAACGGTTTTTATGCAGGTATTAAAAAGCTCGGTATAAGTTTTTTCAACAATCTCAAGCTTATAAGAATCATTTAAAGAAACTACAAATTCACTGTCGTTAAAGAAAACAGGTTTTAAATCCTTTAAAAAGCAGTTAAATGCAATTTCGGAAATTGATTTTTTACATTCATCGCATATAGCGTTCCATATTTCTTCTAATGGAGTAATAGACATCTTTTACACCTCATACGAGTAATTTTTTTAAACAATAATTCTTTATATATAATATATCTATATTAGTATATCATACTATAATAAATTTTGCAACTTTTTTAATTAATTTAGGGGATAAAAATGAACAATAGAACAGACCTTGCAACAGAACTTGAAAAAAAGTATATTAAAATTCGAAAAAAGAGAGAAAATATAGGCAAAATAAGAGTAGATTTTACCGAAATTAAAGAAGAATTTTCAAGTTTTAAAAAAGGAAATCAATACGTATCAATAAACGTTGGAAATATAAATTATATAACTTCCTTTAAAGATATAGAAAAAGCTATAAATTTAAGTTTAAACGAACTTTTACCCCAAAAAAGAGAAAGCGTACTTGTAGTAGGTCTTGGAAATCGTGAAATTACAAGCGATAGTATAGGACCAAATACGTGCGAAAAAATATTAGCCACAAGACATATTGTAGGCGAATTTTCACGCAATTTAGGTATTCCTAATTTAAAAAGTGTTGCAACAATTATACCAAGCGTTTTAGGAAAAACGGGAATAGAATCCGTCGAAATTGTAAAAGCAGTTGTAGAAAAAATTAAGCCTGATGCTGTTATTATAATTGATGCTTTATGTGCAAGCAAAAGTGAAAATTTATTTTCTGTAATACAACTTACAAATAGTGGAATATCCCCCGGTTCCGGCGTTCAAAACGCACGAAAAGAGATAAATAATAATACGTTGGGCGTACCTACAGTTGCGATAGGCATACCTACAGTGGTGGAAGCTTCAACCCTTGTTAAGGAATTTTCAGAAAATCAAAAAAAACAAATAAATGAACTTTTATTAACTCCAAAAGATACCGACCTCCTTTCTCATCGCATAAGTGAAATTTTAGCTCAATCTTTAAATATTTTTCTTCAGCCCGAAACCGAAAGGGAAATATTACTTAACTTGGTATAAAAGAAAATATTTTTGAATAAAATGTTTTGGGGTGAAATAATGAAAAATGATTATTCTCTTATAAGATTAATTTTGTGTTATGCGGTATGTTTAATTTTTTTGTTAAATACTTTTTTCGAATATACTTCTATTAAAGCCAAAACCTTACCGACATTCACCGACAACTTTGAAAAAACCGCCCAAAATAGCGAAAATTTGTTAGAAAATTTAGAAAAAGCGGAAGAAAACACCCCAAAAAATCAAGAAAAAACCGAAAAAAAAGAAAGTGAAGGCCTAAAAACTTCGTCTAAAGAGGTTTCTGCACAAGCAATAAAAGGTAAAATAATAACGCGGTATATTTCGCCATATAACGCACCTAAAGGGTACTCGGGAGTGTACCTTAAAAATTCTACAGGGGTAGAAGTAGATATAAAAAAACTGCTCGAAAAAAAGAGCAGCTTTAAAATAGAAAAAAATTCATCCCCACAGGTACTTATAATGCATACTCACACCACCGAAAGCTTTATGGAAAAAGAGAGTGATTATTATACCGAAGATTTCAAGCCCCGAACTACCGATAACTCCAAAAATATGGCCAAAATAGGGGATATTATAGCAAAAAAATTAAATGCAAACGGTATAAAAACCGTACACGATACTACAAAGCACGATTATCCCGAGTATACGGGAAGCTACGGCAGGGCAGCTACCACTATTAACAATTATTTAAAGAAATATCCAAGCATAAAAATAGTGCTTGATTTACATCGGGATTCGGTTTCAACAGATAATGGAAAAGCAAAGCTTGTAACAACTATAAACGGAAAAAAAGCAGCACAGGTAATGCTTGTTATGGGTTCACAAACAGGCAGTATAAAAGACTTTCCAAATTGGAAAGAAAACCTTTCTTTAGCTTTTAAATTACAACAAACAATGGAAGCAAAATATCCAACACTCGCCCGCCCTATAATGCTTGCATCAAAAAAATATAATCAATCGCTTAATAAGGGCTCACTTCTTTTGGAATTCGGCACAGAAGTAAATACTTTAGATGAAGCCAAATATTCTGCCGAACTTGTAGCCGATTCTTTAATAAGCCTTTTAAATACGTTAAAATAGGAGAAAAAATGAATAATTTTTTAAGAAAAATGATAGTTTCAACTGTTGTTACCGCCTGTATTTTATTTGGGCTTATGGGGATATGTAAAGCCTATTCGGGCATTAGAAAAATAGGTTTCGGTGAATACACAAACGCCATAGAATATAAAGACGGAGAAATTAAATTTTTTGATTATAGCATAAAATAATAAAACCCTCGGAGAAATCTCCGAGGGTTAATTACGCATTACGAATTACGCATTCCGCATTAGTCCATGTCTTTTCCGCAGCAACGCTTATATTTTTTACCGCTTCCGCATGGGCAAAGCGCATTCTTACCAACAACACCTTTTCCTTTAACTGTTAAAGGCTTGTCACCGGTTCCTGTTTCTTCGGCAACCTTTTCACGCTTTACTTCTTCATCTTTTTTAACTCTTACAGTAAGCACTAATTTTGCAGTTTGCTCGCGTATAGCGTTTGTCATACCTTCAAACATATCAAAACTGTCGTTACGGTATTCAATAACAGGGTCGTGCTGACCGTAAGCGCGTAGTCCTATACCTTGGCGAAGCTGATCCATAGCGTCAATATGGTCCATCCAGTTGGTGTCAACGCTTCTAAGAAGCATTACACGCTCAATTTCACGCATTAAGTCGCTACCAAATTCTTCTTCGCGAATATCATAAATACGGCGCGCTTTCTCTTTTAACTTGTTTGCAACTTCTTGACGGGAAGTATTACCTAATTCTTCGGTGGTAAAGTTAAAATCATCTGCGGAAGATATCCAACCGCCAAAATATTCTTTAAGACCTTTTAAATCCCAATTATCGTGAATAGCATCGTCATTTAAGAAGATTTTGCAGTATGAATCAATGGTATCATCAATCATTTTAAGCACGGTTTCTTTAAGATTTTCACCGTCTAAAACCTTACTGCGTTCGGTATAAATGATTTCACGCTGCTTGTTCATAACGTCATCATATTGAAGCACGTTTTTACGTATGGCAAAGTTAATGCCTTCCTTTTTCTTTTGTGCACTCTCAATAGTATGTGAGAGCATACTGTTTTCAAGCGGCATATTCTCATCCACCTTTAGGGTGTCCATAAGTGAGGTGATACGCTCGCCACCAAAAAGGCGCATAAGGTCATCTTCAAGGGAAATAAAGAATTGAGTACAACCGTTGTCACCCTGACGTCCTGCACGACCGCGAAGCTGATTATCAATACGTCTTGAATCGTGGCGCTCGGTACCGATAATTGCAAGACCGCCCGCTTCTTTTACCTTTTCGGCTTCGGGTGCAATTTCTTCTTTAAAACGTTTATAGTATTCGGAATATTTTGCTCGCGCATTTAAAATTTCGCTATCTTCAGTTTCGGCAAAGCCTGTAGCTTCAATAATCATTTCTTCCGAAAGACCGTCGTGACGAAGCGATGCTTTTGCCAAATATTCAGCGTTACCGCCAAGCATAATGTCGGTACCACGACCTGCCATATTAGTAGCAATTGTAACTGCACCAAATTTACCTGCTTGGGCAATAATTTCGGCTTCTTTTTCGTGGTGCTTTGCATTTAAAACGTTATGTGGAATACCTTTGCGTTTTAAGAGCGCCGACAAAAGCTCGGATTTTTCAATTGTAATTGTACCAACAAGTACTGGTTGACCTTTTTGATGATACTCTGCAATTTTATCTATAACGGCATATAGTTTACCTTTTTCGGTTTTGTATACCACGTCGTTAAGGTCAATACGGGCAATTGGTCGGTTTGTAGGTATTTCAATAACGTCTAATTTGTAAATTTCCTGAAATTCGGTTTCTTCGGTCATAGCGGTACCGGTCATACCCGAAAGCTTGTTATAAAGGCGGAAAAAGTTTTGGAAAGTAATAGTTGCAAGTGTTTTAGATTCTTTTGCTATTTTTACGCCTTCCTTAGCTTCAATAGCCTGATGTAAGCCTTCGTTATAGCGTCTGCCAAACATAAGTCGACCTGTAAATTCATCAACAATTATAACTTCGCCGTCTTTTACCACGTAGTCAACGTCACGCTTCATAATACCGTGTGCACGAATGGCCTGGTTAATATGGTGAGCAATGGCAATATTTTCGCTATCATTAAGGTTTTCGATCCCAAAAAATTCTTCTGCTTTTCTTACACCTTCGGGTGTTAAGGTACAGCTTTTAGCTTTTTCATCTACAACAAAATCGCCGTCGTAATTGGTGTCAAGGTCGCTTGCTTTATCATCCATTTCCTTAATTCTAAATACCTTAAGACCTTTTGCAAAGCGGTTTGCGGCAGTATATAAATCGGTAGATTTATCACTCTGACCTGAAATAATAAGCGGTGTTCTCGCTTCGTCTATAAGGATAGAGTCAACTTCATCAACAATGGCAAAATTATGCTCGCGCTGAACCTTTTCTTCTTTATAAGTAACCATATTGTCACGTAAGTAGTCAAAGCCTAGCTCATTATTTGTGCAGTAGGTTATATCGGCTTCATAGGCTGCGCGTTTTTCATCCTTATCCATACCGTGAATAATAAGACCAACCGAAAGTCCCATAAACTTGTAAAGTTTGCCCATCCATTCAGAGTCACGTTTTGCAAGGTAATCGTTAACGGTTACAATATGAACTCCCTTACCTGAAAGAGCATTTAAATAAGCAGGTAAGGTAGCAACCAAGGTTTTACCTTCGCCTGTCTTCATTTCGGCAATACGGCCTTGGTGAAGAATAATACCACCTATGATTTGTACCGGGAAGTGGCGCATACCAAGTACACGGTCACTAGCTTCTCTGCAAGCGGCAAAGGCTTCAGGTAAAATACTGTCAAGACTTTCGCCTGCAGCAATGCGTTCCTTAAATTCGGTAGTTTTGTTTCTAAGTTCCTGGTCGGACAATGCCTTGTATTCTTCTTCAAGCGCTAAAACCTTAGTTTGTAACGGTAAAATTCTTTTTATCTCTTTTTGACTGTAGTTACCAAAAATTGTTTGAAGTAAACCCATAATTAAAATCTTCTCCAATAAAAACTGTAATTAAAATCATTATACTATATTATTTTAAAAAAATATAGTATAATTTGTAAATTTTTTAAATTTAAAATAATAATTGGGCTTTTGGCAACAATATTTTTAAAAGGAGGAATTAGAATGCCAAAAAATGCAGCAAATTTTATGAAAGGCTTAGGCACAGGAATGGTAGCAGGAGCTACTGTAATAGTGGCAGGCAAAATGATGCTTAAAGACCGCAAAAAAATGGAAAAAGGCAGTACAAAGGTAATAAAAGCCGCGGGTCAAATTATTGACGGTGTACAGACAATGTTTAAATAAAAAATGAACCCACCAAAAAGGAGACACTTCGTAAAGAAGTGTTCTCCCTTATTCATTTTTTATATAAAAATTGACACTTTCTACTTGAAAGTGTCATAGTGGGTTACGCACTTTCAAATGTGCGTAACGGGAGTACATATTTTTCAAACTAACCTAT
>JBGVDY010000098.1:0-12410 GCA_045119585.1 Acutalibacteraceae bacterium
ATTTGTGAACGTGACCATTCACCACATCAGCGGCAATCTGATCTGTTATCCGTGATCATCCGTGATCAGTCCAAATCGAGGTGAATATTTTTGTTTCATGTGAAACATTGATATATAAATTGGTTACTATTATATCATAACAAGTTACTACTGTGCATAGACAAATTGTATATATTGTGTTATACTATTGACATAGTGAGGGTTGAAATACCCTTACTGATCTTACCTGATAGGGACATTTTGAAAGGATGGTATATCATGAAAAAATATGCACTGTATGATAACTATGAAACAGAGATTGAACCGGGTGAATTGATCTGTACTTCAGACGATTATGCAGAAATCAAAGTAGCTGCAAAACAAAGGATCAAAGATACAGACGGAGAATGTTCATTGTTTGTAGCTGAAAGAGTAGAACATGAAATGGAGGTATGAACAATGAAATGTAAGATAATGACGTGGGACGAATTCAGAGCTATGTGTAAGACGGATGCGGAAAACTGGTATCATAGTGGCTACAGATACAATGAAATAACGGCTGGAGATATACTCAATGAGTATGACGAATCCTTTTTCTCAGATATCATGAATGACAATCACGATGATCTTACAAGCTGTTTTACACCTGATGAAGTGGCATATAAAACACTTGATTATCTTAAGGAAATGGAGGGGTAAACAATGTGCAAATTTAATCCGAGATGTTTAACAATAACTGAACGTAAAGAAGTTGAACATTTGCGTGACATGTTGAACGGTAATATCAACAGAATGTGTGTGACTGACGATTTAGTCGAACTGGGTAATGATGCCACATACGCATTAAAAACGGTCAACTGTCTCATAGACATAGCAGTGAACAGATTTTCAGATCAGACAAAGGAGGAATAACAAAATGAAATGGATTGCAATAACTCTTGTCGTGGCAGTGCATGTTTCGGTGATAATCGGATACATAATAGAAAGGATTGTGCGAAAATGAACATTACACCTATAAAATCTATTACATCGAACCTGATAAGCTGTACGCTTACATGGTCGGAGTGGTGACTATCTATAGTAAATATCCGCAGATCACACCCGAAATTCGGGAACAAATCGAAATGGACATAGCTGAAGCAATCCCGATATCGCCTATGACTATCACTACACGAACGGTGAATGTTTACCGCCTGTTAATCAGAAAATATATGGAATGACAACACAACAGTATACACTTACATATATAGCTAATTGGATTTTAGGAGAACTTACACCCGATTAACGGTTCTGTGGGATTGTCCGTAACAGTCCCATCCCAACGGGTAAAACCCGTAACAATATTTTATAGCCGATAGGCGGAAAGGAGTGCTATTATGGCACAGATAACAATTTTTTCAAAGAAGAGAACAACAGACGAGGGAAGAACATTTTACACTTACACTGGAAGAATCAAGCGTAAAGACGGCACGGAACAGACTGTCGAAATCAAATTCCGTGAATCCTGTGGCAAACCTGACGGAGCAAAATGCCCGATGAACGTCATTGTAAACAAGGATAATTGTAGTATGTCACAGCGACAGATTACAATTGAAAAAACGGGCGAATTAAAAACCGTTTATAAAATGTGGGTGTCTGACTGGTCAGAGGGTGAACCATATGTAGACCACAGCATGGACGATTATGACCTGTAATAACAACATGGGCGGTGTAACAGCCGCCCATTGTTTCACATGAAACAAAGGAGGTGTATTATAATGACATCTGAACAGAAACGATGTTTAATCGATTTATCTGCACTATGTGCTCATTACCGGCAAAAAAACGGATATACTCAACAGCAAATTGCAGATGAACTCGGCATACACGTTACTACAATATCAGGATTTGAACATGGTAGAAACAATAACGCATATATCTTTAATGCGTACATGTCAATGTTCAATATCCCGTGGAAGAAAATCCGCAAAATTTACGACAGTAATATAAAGGGGGTTTAATACATGGCGACAGCTAAACAGATATTAGCAATGGATGAAAAACAGTGGTTGTCATTGTCAGAACAGGAAATGCGAAAAGCTACAAAAATCTTGGTTGATGTTGCGGCAAAACGTGTTAAACGATTGGAGCAACAAATCCCGAAACTTGGTGCAAGTCCTGCGTTTGCAACCGTAGACCGTGGCGGAAAATTTACAACCAAAGGAAAAAATTTAAACCAACTCAGACAAGAGTTTATACGTGTAAAGGGGTTTTTACAACAGTATGAGTCCACGGTCAAGGGTTTTAAAACAATCAAACAACGAACAGCCAAAAAATTGAAAGAATACGGTGTTGAATTAACACCTGAAAATGATTTGAGATTTTGGAACATATACCGTAAATATGCAGAACTGGATAATCGGACTAATGCTAATAAAGACTTCAAGTATACGATCATGCGTGAAGTCGTCGAATACATTGATGACGATTTAGACGATGATGAAATTGTTGAAAAAATGGGGGCTAAATATAATGCCGACTATGAACAGTTTATGCAGGAACAGGAAAAATCACATACTGATTTCAGCACTGCGCAGTTTTTTACAGACTGAAACTATATATAACCATGATAATATAGATACGGTTGTATCAAAGGTTTTGCAAGCAATACCAAAATACACAGTGTCAAAATACGATCATCGGACAAAACAAAGTATTCAATACATCAATTTACCATGCGCTTTTGATATTGAAACCTCGTCATTTTATGATAACGACAAAAAAGTATCCATGACGTATGAATGGACATTTTCGATATGTGGGTTAATCGTCATTGGTCGCTACTGGTGGCAATTTATAATAATGATTGACAATCTGCAAAAAATTCTGCATTTATCCAATAATCGAAGGTTAGTTATTTATTGTCATAATTTGGCTTTTGAATTTCAGGCTATGCGCTATTATTTTGAATGGTCGAATGTTTTTTCACTGGACGTTCGTCGACCTGTATATGCTGTATGCAAACAGGGTGTTGAATTTCGGTGCAGTTATATACTGACTAATTCAAATTTGGAAACAGTCGGTGAAAACCTTGTATATTTTGATATTAAAAAAATGGTCGGTGATCTTGATTATACAAAAATCAGGCATTCCGAAACACCACTAACACAACAAGAAATCGGGTATTGTGTCAATGACGTGCGTGTTGTAGTGTGCTTGATTGCAGAACGCATGATTTCAGACGGTAATATAACAAAAATTCCGATGACCCAAACGGGATATGTTCGGCGGTTGCTTCGTAGAAACTGTTTATCAAAAACCAACGGTAGAAAATACAAAAAGTTAATGCAGGAGCTTCAACTTGATTTAATCGAATATGAACAGTTAAAAAACGCTCTTCAAGGTGGTTTTACACATGCAAATGCGTTTAAAGCTGACAAGTTAATTACTGATATAGTAACATCGTTTGACTTTACGTCATCATATCCAACAGTCATGATTTCGGAAATGTATCCAATGTCACGAGCAGAGTATATGCCACATATCAGCTATGACGAATTCAAAAAAAGTTTGAAACTGTATTGTTGTGTTTTTGATATTGAGTTTAACAATATATCACCCAAAGTATGGCAGGAAAACCCATTATCTCTTTCTCGTTGTCGGGACGTGCAAAACGAAACCGTCAATAACGGTCGTGTTGTATCTGCTGACCATTTATGTACGACTTTAACTAATGTCGATTTTGAGATCATGCAAAAATTTTACACATATGACAGTTACAGAGTTGTTAATTTCCGCAGATATAGGAAAGCATATCTTCCGAAACCCATTGTTGAAACCGTCTTACAACTATACGCAGACAAAACAACCTTGAAAAATGTTGAAGGAAAAGAAGAAGAATATTTGAATAAAAAAGAATGTTTAAATTCCTGTTACGGTTGTATGGTTATGGATGTAATACAGACACTACACGAATATGATTCTGACTGGGTGGAATTACAGGATGATTACAATAATAAAATGACAGACGGTGAAAAATTAGATTTGATTGAAAAATATAATACTGACAAAAACCGTTTTTTGTTTTATCCTTGGGGTGTTTTTGTTACTGCATATGCGAGACGAAATCTTTTTACGGGAATTTACGAATGTTGTAAAACAAACGATTATTGTTACAGCGATACAGACAGCATAAAAATCATGAACGCAGAAAACCACATGGAATACTTCGAAAAGTATAATACATGGATCACAAACAAGCTTGAATATGCAGTCAAACAACATGGGCTAAATGCTGATTTACTACACCCGAAAACGGTTGACGGAGTAGAAAAGCCGCTCGGTATTTGGGATTTTGACGGCGAATATACAAAGTTTAAAACACTTGGTGCAAAACGATATATAATGACCTATAGCAACAGTCCAAAAAACGGAGAAAAAAAACGTGGTAAAACTTTTCTTACCGTTGCAGGTCTTGGGAAAAAATCAGGTATAAAGTACCTTGAAACATTTGGAAACAGAATGTATGATGAATTTAATAATGAGATGACTGTTCCTCCTGAGTATTCAGGGCGATCAACACACACATATATAGACGTTTTACGGTCAGGAAAAGTTACTGACTATTTAGGCAATACAGCCGACTATTACGAAATGTCGGGTACACATCTTGAAAACAGTGAATACACATTGATACTTGCACCGAAATATGTTGAATTTCTTATCGGGCTTGTTGAAAGGGGTTTAAAATAATGAAATACTATAAATTAAAAAATATACTTGGCAAAAATGCCACATACAATATGATCTTCGGCGAACGTTCAAACGGTAAAACGTTCGCTCTCGAGGAATATGGAATTAAACAATATGTTGAAACAGGTGAACAAATGGCACTTGTCAGACGTTGGCAAGATGATTTTGTTGGTAAACGTGGTAGTACCATGTTTGACGGTGTTATTAATTCGGGTGTCATATCCCAAATGACAAACGGAGAATGGACAAATGTGTATTACTATGCAAGCAAATGGTATTTATGTCGTTTTGACAAGGACGGAAACAGAACAACGGATACAAACCCGTTTTGCTATGGTTTCGCGTTGACAAGTATGGAACATGACAAGTCAACGTCATACCCTGAAATCACAACGATTGTATTTGATGAATTCTTGTCACGTTCTGCCTACCTGCCCGATGAATTTGTTCTTTTTATGAACGTGATATCAACTATTGTTAGACAACGAACAAACGTGAAAATTTTCATGCTCGGAAACACGGTCAACAAATACTGCCCGTATTTTGCCGAAATGGGTTTAAAGCATATTAAGGACATGAAACCGGGAACGATTGACGTTTACAAGTACGGCAATAGCAATTTGACTGTTGCTGTTGAGTATGCGAAACCGAGTAAAAACGGTAAGCCGTCCGACATGTATTTTGCATTTGATAACCCTAAATTGCAGATGATTACGGGCGGTGCATGGGAAATTGACATATACCCACATTGTCCTACAAAGATTAAACCCAAAGACATTATTATGATATAC
Organism: Acutalibacteraceae bacterium; assembly: GCA_045119585.1. GTDB lineage: Bacteria > Bacillota > Clostridia > Oscillospirales > Acutalibacteraceae > UBA737. The sequence goes on from JBGVDY010000098.1 coordinate 5,502, forward strand.
TATATTATTTTTGACAGTGAGATTCTACAATGCGAGATTGTCTTACAAAATGATATGTTTTTTACCTTTATCCATCGCAAAACGACACCAATTGCAGACGATGACACGCACATTGTTTATAGTACGGATTTTAATCCTGCACCAAATCACCACAGATATATTACACGTCCGATGACCCAAATTGAGCACCGCATTGCAGATTTTTATAAAAAAGATAAAATCTATTATGCGGATAACGAGGTGGGCGAGATCGTCAGGAATTACCTGATATGGTGTGGTAAACACGCATAAAATAAAGGCTATTAGCAACGCATTCGGTCAAATGTTGCTAATAGCCTATTTTTTCACTTTTTAATTATATACATTTGTATTCTGTCAATCGGTTTTCCGAATTCGCCTGCATATCCCGTTTCAGGGTCATTGCTGTATCCCGTTACCCAGTCATAATATTTTCCGTCCCGTGGGGATACTCTGTATTTTACAGTATAGTTTTTGTTGTTTGTGTAAATCTGTACTCCGTCAATGGGTATGTCTTTATACGTTCGCCCTGCATAATCTGTGTCATTTTTAACCCACGGTAGCCATCCCTTGCCGATCACATGCACCCTGTAAATTATATCACCGATTGTGGACTTTTTAATTCTCAGCGCATAAACTGCCCGATTTTCGATACCTGCAAAATCCGTCAGGTTTTTGACGTAAGGTAGCCACATGGCCAAAGCATTGACTTGATACTCAATATCAGCGGTTTTTTCTGTCGGTTTTGACGGTGTTTTTTCATCCTGCCAATTCGGGCGGTAAAATGCATATATAGTAGACAGTTGTCTGCTTTTCTGTTTGAATTCTGACGTTACCGCCCAGTTACCTGTGTGACCGTCTACGTTGCCTTCAAGGGTTACTATTGTACTACCGTTGATATCTTTTACAATACCAACGTGATCACAAAAATATTTGTCCTGCATGGGATAATCTGCGTACCGCATGAAAAAAAGATCACCTTTTTGTGGTGCTCTAAAACCACGTTTAAACCATGTACCATGCTTTCCGTCTGAGTATCGTGGAATATCTCCAGCACCACCGTATATATTGTGTTGATATTTACCAATGAAACCGCAGTCACGCATTATCGATGACACAGCGAACGCACACCAGTCAACGATCATTCCGATTTGCAGTTTTTCAATGCAAACATACTTTCCATTTTTACCGACATAGGATTCTGCGGTTTTTACAAGTTTTTCACGGTCTGTCATTGTCGTTTTCCCTCCTGACATTATCGAATTTTTCACATAGTTTTGTCAACATTTTCGTATTTTCGTTCATCGTTTCGGTAAATGATTTCATGGTTTCGTTGATATATTTCCAAAGGAAAATACAAGAAACGATTGGAAACCCTATTGAACCGACAAGCGTTGAAATTGTGTTGAAAATCTCATCCATTTGTTTTACCTCCTTTCCGTCAAGATCCTGCAACAGCAAGTACAAATTGCGGAGATGTAAAACCCGACGGGAATAATTTTGTTAATACCATTGGATTTTGATATACCTTGAAAGTACCATCATTCAAATACAGATTCCAATTCTCTTGCTGACGTTTGACCATTGCAAATTGCTCTCTTATCTGTGATTTATAGGTCGATAATACATCAACGTGACATGTCAATTCTACCAATCCATTACGAATTGATCGAATGTTATTCACAAAATAAGATCTTCCAAACTCGGATATAGTACAGTAGTTGCAGTTTTTCAGATCGGATAGTGACGCCCCAAAGAAAATTACGGGATCTATAATGGATGTTTCATTTTTTAAGGTCCCTGTCATGGTGGCTATAGTTGTCAGCGTTTTGTCTACCTTGTTGTTTTCGGAAGCGTTCCGCTGTAGCACAATCGAAAAACTCATAGTATTACACCGCCCTTCAATATAGATTCAATCTCGTCCAGCTCTGCACCTGTCGCCGGAATGCCCTCCAAATGAACACTATCAACCTCGGTGTATCCAACCAGGTCACCCAGATATGACGATATAAAAGACGGATAACCGCTAAATTGGTTTTGTAATTCCGGTAAAGCCTGCCGCGGCCGTGTCAATATCAGATATGGTATCTGATTACCCATAATCCCACCTGTGCCGGACAGAGAGCCAGACCGCTCAATTGACGGCTTAATAGTATTGACCGCCGTTGTTGCTATGGTGCTTGCCGCCATTGGTGCTGTTAAACCACCCGTGGCCGCCATACTACCGATAGCAGTTGAAGCGTTAATGATACCATTTATCATATTAGTCCAGTCCGAACCACTAACCGGGATTGATGAAGCACACTGTCCGATATAACTATATAGAACCGAATCACCACACTTCACATAAGCCACGCATGCGCCTGTTAATATGTCCACATGATACACCACTTTTACAGCTTTCCCCATGATATCATCAATATCTATAGGATGAATGCCGCAATACGGTAAATATAACTCGGCTTTAGTATACGGTGAATAATCGAGGTAAGCTCCCCAATATTCATTGACGTTAATTGACCCACAGTCGATTGATAGATACTGACTATCACAGACCGGCATTGAAACCCCTGTCGGAATATTACCTACTGTAACATTTTTTGATGATGTCGCCGGGATAGCACATGGTACTATTGATAGACCTAAAATCGCATCCATCGGATTTGCTAAAATTTTCTTATATGCATTTACATCAAATAACGGATTAGCCCACATATACGCAGCGAGGTCTCGGATATTGGATAGTGAGGGATTAAACAGTGTTAAAAAACCTGTGTCTGTTGCTGATATTGTCGGTAATGGTGGAATATCAACGGGATCTGATGTTGCATCAAAGTCACCGTTTCCGCCGTCCTTATCAGTAATATCTCCAGCTGCATAGGGGTCAGTAGTTGGTTTAAAAGGTTTAGACCCAGAAAAAATTTCGGTAAAATATGAAGGTAATTGTGTAGAACCAACATTCATTCTCGTTGGTCTATTAAAATATACAGTCGCATATCCAAATGTACTAGAGGTCGGATTAGTAACTACATATCTGTAATCCGGATTGTTAGGCCTAAAAAAAGTTGGTTCGTACCAATAACGGCCGCTGCTATCTTTACGTAAGAAAAAAGCTCCACACCCGTCAACACTAATTGGGTTAGCCCCTTCTAAATTAATATAGTTATTACTTGCATTATCAACTAAGCGAGAAAATAATGTATCAGGTGTTTCAACTTTGTTGATTTTTACCGCATATTTAGTTAAATTAACCGGAAATGATATATTATATCTAACTCTGTTTGATTGAGCACTACATGTTGACATTTCTATAGTTGAGCCTACCGGGAATACATAAGTATTTTCATCACCTTCAAAATAGTTATAAATATAATAGCCTATTGCCGTTTTAAAGTAGTACTGCCCTTTAAAAACTGTAGCTGCCATGTATACACCTCCTGATAATGGTTAAGGGGTGAATAGATCACCCCTTTTGTTTGTTATGCGACAAAGAAAACTACAAAGTTCTCGTTGAGATCATTGAAATAGCCAGCGTCGTACTTAAACCAGTTATTAAAAAATTCCGCTTTAGGGTTGTAATTGGCCGTAACTCTGCGATTCATGTTAGTAACTCCCACCGCGTCACGGTCAAACATTACACTCAATACGCCCGTTATTGTCTCGTCATGTCCGCTTGCAGTTTTGATATATACTTTTGACGTGTCAGCAAATGCATAACCAGTACCTGACCCCTGCCAATAGGGGACTTCTTCGGCCTTCGGTAGTCTTGTGAATTCGTCGTTAAAAGTGCCCGACTGGAGAAAAACGTCCGCTGCTTTCTTGAAATCTGTAAGCATGACTACATGCAGATAATCAGCAGGTGTAAAGCGGTCCTTACCACCTACATTGAATATTTTGGATATTTTACTCATTCTGTTTGCAGTCATGCCGATAACATATGCAGCATAACGAATAAAATCGGGGTCGGTCAGTGCCTTGGCCGCTGTCAAACTCTTGCTGTACTGCTGATTGTACAAATACAGCAGGTTTACAGCTTTGGTCGTGGACTTGCTGTTGATGTTTGCCGCTCCATATTCATGATATACCGTCTCACCGATCATATTATTGATAGTACGCATAATCAGACTGTCAATCTTGACGGTCATTGACTTATCAATTGCCGTGTAAAGCATAGACATAAAGCCGTTCAGCTGCTCAACGCTGCTGAATGATTCTTTGACCTGCATTTCAGTAAATGACATCTGTATCTCAAATGTCACCTTTTTGTTGAAGAACTTTGTTGAAACCTGCGGCTTTTTGAAAACATTCGGATCATAACTTGCATTATCAACAAGATCCCAGCTTTCATTCTCCTGTGCTTCGGGAAGTTCCGCATTGATTTTCTGTAGAACGCTGCCGAATTCCCAGCCATCCATAAGGACCGAGGGCGCGCTGCCTGCATAGGGACGGTTGACGAAAACAACTTTGCCGATGTGGTTTACAAGCGACTTGACATAGTTGTCAACCGCGCTTGCGTTGAATATCTCCGTTCCGATATCGACAATGTTGCTCAGATCTTCCTTGACAACGTTTTCAGTGCCCAGAATTTCATTTGTGACAGTATTCATAATACTGTATATCTGTTTTACTTCCATAGTTAATTACCTCCCTCATTTGACGGTGCCATATTTTCAATGGTCACAACATCAGCAGATGTTACATGAATTTGCAGTGTACAAGCCGTGCATACATAGGTGTTTGTCTCAGGTGCTGTTACAATAACCGGTATCGGTGAAGCCGCTCCGGCATCGCTCCATGTCATGTTACACACAACAATCATTTTATCTGTTGCGCGTGCTTCGGTCAGTCGGGCATACAGCCCCGTAATTGTCTGTGATGATTCCGACGTTAGATCCATGCCGCCGCAATCAATCATGATGTAACCTGATTCCATTTTAAAAATCCTCCTTTTGAAAAATTATTAATATATCATCAGGGTTAGAACCCTGTCGATATCAGGGAATACAATATCATTGAAAAAATTCCATTTCCACAACTCATGTTCTGACTGTACCATCTGCTGCGAGGTGGTCACTCCGATATTACCACTTCGGGTCAACTCATAGTTATGTGTGTGGGTATCTGTACCGCTGTTGGTATCGGTAATACTACCGGATTGTGTAGTTGTATCTGTTCCGGTGGTTGTTGTTGTCACTGTTCCGCTGTCTGTGTCAGAAGTATTATATTCAATTTCATTCGTTCCGGTGTTCGTGGTCTGCGTTTCGCCTGTGTGCACATCGGTTTGAGAATTAAAACCAGTGATCCCATTGTCAGTGGTAGTTGTCAGGTCGGGTGTTGTAGTCTCCGTTCCGGTCTTTCCATGTGTCAAATCGTCGGTGCGTTCTTCGGTAATGTTCGGTGTTCGTTCATCAGTAGTATTCAGTACCCGGGTTAGTACATGGTCGTGCTCTACTTCGATAATGTCGTTGGTCATTGTCTCCGTCATGCGGTAATTTTCAATCGGGTTATAAACTGCTGATAGTGTCGCGTACTGCTTTGTCCAGTTTTCGTTATATAAAGCAAATAGTATATTACATAGTGTGTTTATCGATGTTGTGGGTAATACACCGTTAAGCAGTAATTTAGTAACAATAGGAGCACAGTACTTCTCACCTGACCTATTGCCGATATATTCATAATTCAGCGGCATTGATGCGATATCATCTTTCCACGGTACATCAAGCAAATTAAGGCGGTCAAATAATGCAAGATTAGCTTGCCATGTAGAGAAAACCTCATTCAGTTTGTACAGCTGTGTCATTGTCAAGTACCTCCTTGCTATCGTTCTCGGTCTGATCGTCGGCAGATTTCAATTCATATTCGATTTCTTCTTGATTATCTTCCCAACTACTTGCCAGTTCAACGGATATGTTTAGACCGTATTTTGCATTGACCTTTTCACATGCTTCTTTACGACATGTCAACATGTTATCAATCAGCGGTAAAAGGATATCGTTATTCATTGACGATTCACCACTGTTGAGAGCTTCCCTTTTCATGTTATAATTTGCCGAAAGACCTATATCGTTAAACCAACTTGCACGGTGATATTGTAACAGTTCAATTAAAGATATGATCGTATTGTTTCCCGTTGCTGCATATGGTTGTGTCCGTACACCATCCAAAAACGGAGTTTCTGCAATTATACCCTGTTCGCCGTTGCGGATATCTTCAATGTATTTTTCAGCACTCAGTCTTGTACGATCATCACTTGCAGACAAAAGCGAGATTATGCGACTATTTACCGTTGCGATATCGATTGATAGTTCAGTTTCAACGATTTTCGTTGCATATTCCGTGTACATTGGCAGTAAACCCATATGGTTGCTATCATTCAGGCATATTATACATTCATCGTCAATTTTCAACTGCTTCGATAAGTTCAAAGCAGGATTTGCAATTGTATATATTGTTGGACGATAGTAGACATCCGGTTCACCACCTGCACCACCAACAAACACATACAAATTGTTTTTATACTCATAAAAAATGCAGTCACCGTTTGTTTGTAGAAATCTTTCAAGAATATACTGTGGAATTGTGTCAGGTAATCCCGACCATGTAAACATTGACTGTGTTCTATCAAACATTTGCAAAACCTTTGTGAATACATTTCGCTTTTTGTTTTTGAAATCATAGGTTAAACCTGTAAAACCGATTTTTTCCATATAGTTGTTAAAGCTTGATAACTGGGACATGCTGTCACCTCCTAATATATATTATATAACACTATAGATACAATGTCAATAAAAATGTTTCACATGAAACAAAAATATTCACCTCGATTTGGACTGATCACGGATGATCACGGATAACAGATCAGATTGCCGCTGATGTGGTGAATGGTCACGT
>JBGVDY010000099.1:0-3283 GCA_045119585.1 Acutalibacteraceae bacterium
GAATTGCTGAAACCGAAAAATATGCACACGTAACCTTCTTCTTTAATGGTGGCGTTGAGGTCGAATATAAAAACGAAGACCGTATATTAGTAAACTCACCCAAGGTTGCAACCTATGATTTACAACCCGAGATGAGTGCTATCGAAGTTTGTGACAAGGTTTGCGTTGCTATTAAAAGCGGTAAATACGATGTTATTATACTCAACTTTGCTAACTGCGATATGGTAGGTCACACAGGTTTCTTTGACGCTGCAGTAAAAGCAGTTGAGACTGTTGATACTTGTGTTGGTCGTGTTAAAGATGCTACCGAAGAAATGGATGGCGTTATGCTTCTTACTGCCGACCACGGTAATGCTGACCGTATGGTAGATACCGATGGTTCACCATTTACAGCACATACTACCAACCCTGTTCCCTTCTCGGTTATCGGTAAAGATTGCTTCCTTCGTGAAGGCGGAAAACTTTGCGATATTGCTCCTACAATTATTAGTCTTTTAGGACTTTCAAAACCCGAAGAAATGACAGGCGAATCTTTAATTAAATAAATCACTAAAAGCACAAGGCTATCTAATTTCGATTAGATAGCCTTGTTTTTATATGCAAACTGTTATGAGGTGAAATTAGTTCGCAGTACAAAAATCCACTGTATTTTCGTGTTCGATTTTTGCAATTCTTCTATTAATTGTTTTAATTTTTTCTTCCATTACGGGCACCTTGGTTATAATTGTGTTTTGCATATCAACCTTTTTTTCAAGCTGAGATAAACGATATTCTACAAGCTTGCTCGAAGCAATTATACCACCCGCTGTACCAAAAAGCGTACCCGCAAAGGAGATTAAAGCCACTATAATCGTACTGTTCATTTGCTTTCTCCTAATTCTTTGATTTTTTCTCGTTGCGCTTTATATTCAATTTCTTGCCCAAAAAGTGACGAATAAGAAAAATACACATACCCCGAAATTCGACTATCACTTTCACAAATCTTTACTTGTCTTGCAATAATATCCGAGTTATTTTCCCATTCGTTTTTATCAGCTTCTAAAGTAGGTTTCGCTTTATATGTGCCTAGTCCTATCTTTAGTTTTACATCAGTATTTTTATTTACTAAATTTATCCATTCTTCAAATAGATTCTCAAAACAAAATGCTTTATCAGGGTACTCAAAACCAAAATACAACTGTGGTATTATTTCATCAACAAAATTGTGTTTTATCCAGGTCTCAACATCGGCATATAGCTTTTCGTAATTATTAGTAATTGAAGCTGTGGGGCTTATGCTAAAGACTATATTATTATTTACGTTCTTTATTAAAGTGTTGCACGAACTTATAAGCGCATTTACATTTTCACGTCTGTAATCCGCTAAAGAAAGCGGATTTTCGCATTCTGCCTTGTACCCTTCAAAACTCACTTTATCAAAATCAAGATTTTGCGTTGGATAAAAATAATCATCAAAATGTATACCGTCAATATTATATTTTGTTATAAGCTCACGTATTTCTTTTAGCACCAAAGACCTGACTTGAGTACTTGCCGGGTTAAGATATATACCATTTGCAAAGCCGACGTTTTGAGCTTTTTCAGAATCTTTCAACCATTTATAAACTATGCTTTGTTTATTAAGGTTTTCTATATTTGTATTGCTAGAAATTCTGTACGGATTTATCCATGCGTGAACTTTAAGCCCGTTTTTTCTGCTTTCTGTCACCATATAATCCAAAACATCAAATCCATAATTCTTTACCGATTCCAAAATTGGAAAATATCTTGAAGGATATAACGTTTCACCAAAAGCGCGGGTATGCAAATAAAGATTTTCTATTCCAAATTCTTTACAGTTTTCTATTACCTCTTTATATTTATTCTTAAATTCTTTTTCGCTTTTAAGAATATCTTCCAAATCGTAATAGCTTATCCAAACTCCGCTACCCACAGCCAAAGGTTTATCCACCGTAGGCTTTTTAACGCAAGAGCATAATATTAAAGCCACACTTAAAACAATTAGAACCTTTTTCATATATTAACCCGTTATCCTATACCTTATTTCAAGTTCTCCAATGCTAAATTCCTTATTAGATTCAAAGCTTACCGATACCCCGTTAACATTATAAAGATGCGGTGAAAGTCTCACTGATTTGTACTCACATTTATCGTAATCTTCATTTAAAAAGCCAAAATCAATCTCGGTTTTATATCTATCGTTAACCGAGATTTTAACCTTACCTTTAGCGAATAGAGTAAAATATATGCCTTCAATATTCTTAAGCGAGTTTTGTTCCTTAAAGAAATAATTCTTTGTGGTAAAGCTACTGCTTATAGGCACGCTTTTTTGCATAATTTCTCTTTCCTCACCTAAATAAATAACGTTATCAACATTACCTTCAAGAGTCGAAATGAATGCTAGTTTAGTATCATCATTGCAGCATAAAAACATAAATTTACCCGAATGATAAAATCCGCTTTTTATATTAATTCCTTTAGGTAAACTCCAAAAGTAGCTATTAATTTCTTTTTGGTCTTGTATATAGTTAACAAGCACTTTATCATCAATAGAAATAATGTAGTATTCATCGTTCCCCATAGCGGTTGTATCAATATATTCATCTCGATGAAGCTTAAGCGCTTTAGGATTACAAACCTCGGTTATCTTTTTTCCTGATACGTCAAACTTGTATATCCTGCCATCATTCGCAAGCCAAACGCTCTTGCCACCGCATATTGCAACTGTTTGCTTATTAGCACATCCTATCTTTTTAGAAATTTCCTGACTTTCAAAACTATCCGGCTTTTTAAAAACCTTATCGTTGTCTTTAAGTAGGGTGATTTCATTAATAACATCTCCCTCCTTGAAACTTAAGAGGTGTATTTCATGCTCTTTAAAAGCTACTATTTTATCCTGTTGAACCGACATACAAATTACAGGGCTACCGCTCTCACCTATATCAATAGACGTATTTTTAGGAAAATATAGCGGATTATCATAATCTGCCGCATATATCGTGTTACCGCCTTCACCGCCTGCTACTAATAACTTTGAATTAAATCTTGTAACACAAGAGGAATTAGCAATACTGGCCATGCCGCCTTCAATATCTTTAGTAGCCGTTATTTTAATATTATTTTCACTGCATAATTCCATAATAGGAATCGGAAAATCACCCGATTCTCCCTTAAAATAAAGAATACCTGTATCACGGTCAACAATAGCTGAAATATCTTGATTGTAAAACTTTTTTATATCCCTAATATTATCAGGTGGTATTACCCATTCAATATAATCGCT
>JBGVDY010000100.1:0-8661 GCA_045119585.1 Acutalibacteraceae bacterium
ATTAAATAAATATCTTGAAAGCGGAACTCTTAAATTTGACAAAAGCTTGGGTAAAGCCATGTAATTCTCTAAAGTTGGTCTTGTTACAAAGAAACGCGGTGGGAAAATTAAAATTTCCTCTAAAGGTTTCAATGAAGTACAAACTGTATATATAATAGGTAGAACAGAAAACAAACCAAATAGAATTAAAAAGGAGAAATAACAGAAATTGCCCCAGCTTGTTCTGGTATATCGTCTATATTGTGGCTTACTATTTTTCATATTAATCCTCCACTACTTACCAATTGCATCAAGCAATTTGCCTATAACTATACGGGCAATTGCCATTAATGCAAACAAGAATACAGAAAGTGCTGCTGCGTATCCCATTTCATAACGGCTTGTACCAACGTCCATAAGCATAGTTACTAGCGTATCAACAGAATAGTTAACACTTGGGAAACCTGCCAAAGCGGTTACAACTGCACCAATTGAGAAAGAACTTTGTATTTGCATTACTGCACCGAACAAAAGTATCGATTTCATTGAAGGCATTGTAATATACCAAAGTTCTGCCCATCTGTTTTTAATACCGTCAATACAACCTGCTTCGTACATTTCGGGGTTAACGTTTTGTAAACCTGATATATTAGCCAAGAAGGAAATACCCATACTCATCCATAACTGTACAATAATTACAATCACCGTTACGTAGTTAGGATCTTTAAACCATTGGATTGGTTCAGAAATAAAGCCTAATGAAAGCAATGCACTGTTTATATAACCGTAACTATCTCCGCTAAAGAGTACTTGCCATATAAAATATACGTTAGTAGATAGTGCCGGTGCATAGAAAAGGAATGAAAGTAAGGTTCGCATTCCGCGATTAAGTTCATTAATCATCCATGCTAAAACAAATGAAAGAATGTAACCAATAGGTCCTGTTATAACGGCTAAAACTAAAGTATTTCGTAACACTTTAGGGAACATATCGTCAGCCGAAAACATTTTAATATAATTGGCAATACCGTTAAATTTCGGAGCCGAAATCATATCATAAGTTGTAAAACTTAATACAACTGAAGATAATATTGGAAGAATTGTAAAAACAAAGAACAAAATCAAAAACGGTGCTAACATCAACATACCTGTGCGTATGTCAGCATTATTGCCATGCTTTAAGCGCTTTAATTTCATAACTATTCTCCCTTCTTAATTATATTGTGAACGTTTTTCAGCAATTTCATTGTCTGCTACTTTATCCCATTTAAGTAACATTTCTTCAATTCCCTTGCCGTTACCAACTACGTTCCAAAAAGCCTGGTCAACTACACGTGGGATGTAATATCCACCAGGTACTTCAGGCATTTCATTAACCAAAGACCATTGTTTCTTTAAAATTTCAAAATCTCCATCATTCCAAGAAAGACCCGAAAGTGCTTCAACGTTAGCAGTCATATTACGACCTGTAATTCCTAAAACAGCTTCTACATTTTGTGAATATTTAAGTTGAGTTTCAGCTGATGTCCACCATTTTAAGAATTCCCAAGCTTTATCTTCGTTATCTGTGTTTTTCAAAATTGCACAACCCGAACCCGCGCCTGCTTGTGAGTGGTTAATGTTACCGTTTTTATCCTCAAATCCCGGTATCAGTGATACACCCCAAAGACCGCGAATTTCAGATGCTGCAGCACTTATGGTTATATATTGTGTACAGGATTGTATTGCCAAAGGCATTAAACCTGTACGGAAACGGTTGTAAAAATCATACGTTTTCGGGAAAGTGTACTTATTATAAAAATCAGTCCACATTGTAAACGTGTTAACCGCTTCTTCGCTTGTTAAATCTATACTCTCTAATTTTTCGTCGTATAGATTTATTCCTTTTTGCATTAGAAGTGTTGGGAAAATATTCAAAGCACCTAAACCAAGGTTTACTTGATTCATATCGGTGATTTGGGTATACGGTAAACCAACCTGCATATTATTTCTCATTATTACAGCTGATGCTGCAATAAAATCATCCCAAGTTTTAGGAACGCTAAGACCTAACTCATCTAGAATATCCTTACGGTAATACATTACCGAGAAGGTTTGAGTGTCAGGCAAAGCATAAACGCCACCTTTATATGTATAAGGTACGGTAGCAGTTTTCATAAATCGAGATGCCACCTGTTCATAATCATCGAACTGTGTCAAATCATAAAGACCGCCACGCATTGCAAGGTTAACAGGCTCAGTTCTTGACATATGTAAATAACAGTCCGGACCATTACCTGAAAGTATACCTTGAATAAGAGTTGCATTAGTCATTTTTATATCAACACTAATGCCTGTTTTAGCTGTGAAGTCGCTTTGAGCAAGATAATTAAGTACTTGAACTTGGTCACGTCCCCAATTCACCCAAAGTGATATACCGTCATCACCTACATCACCCGAAATGCTATTATAATCTGACATCATAGATGATAAGAACCTTTTAAAGCCAAAAGCAACTCTTTCCCAGAAGCCTGCACCTAAATGTTGTGCCTTCTTTTCGGGAGCAGTAATATAAATAGCATCTATATCAAGTGGCAAACTAATTATTTCATAAAGCCATGCGCTTATACTTGAATAATTATCATAGTAGCTTGATTTATAAATTTGTGCTTGATACTTGTAGTCAAGCATTCTTTTTATTACTGCTACCATATTTTTTAAGGTAGAAGTATTACCGGAACTTCCTTTTTCGCTTAAAGAATCTGCTTCTTTAATAAGGTCGTTTAATTTATTGTATGAAGCGGTAAGGCGCTTCTCTAAATCAGGAATTTGAGTAAACAATGAATAATCACGATTAGCATCAGGTGTTTCACCTGTTATCATAACTATTTCGCGATAAATAGCACCAAGCTCATAAATCTGATTTTTAAGTTCAACTGCAAAATTAGAGAGACAACAAAGATTTACTTCTAATGAAATAACTCGTTCACCTTTTTTAAGGTAAATAAGATATGGCTCGTCTGATTTATTTGCAAACTCATTAAGTTTCCAAGAATTGCAATAATTGAAATCTATTTCAGAAGCTTCAGCAAAAGGTATTTCACCATCAACACGCAAAACGCGGTAAGAGCTGCCGTTAACTATATAGCTTTGCTGATAAGCAAAGGTTATAGCATAAAGACCGTCTTCGGGTACGTTAACCTTCCAACTGATTGTATCCCCTGCACCACTCCAGTTATTGCCGCCGATATAATTTACCTTAGCAACCTCGGCATCGTAAGGAGTAACATTTGCACTGGTAGCATCCGATTGTGAAAGAAGATTAAAAGCAGATTTTAAATATGCCTTTTCACCTTGAATATCAATCTGATTGCCTTCATATTTTTTATAGCCCTTTTCCTCGTAGGATTTTAAAACTTCCTCATAAGAAGGAATTATCTCCTGAGCACAAAGCTTAATCGAAGAAATAGCCATAGCAGAAGTGCAGTCATATATTGTAACTGTATGCTCGCCTTCAGTTAAAGCAAATAAATATGGTTTTGCATTAAGCCCTTCGGCATCGGTGAGACGTTTTTCTTGCCAAGCAAAAACTTCTTTCTGTTCAGGTGCAAATTGGTTACCAATACCATCCGCACGAACATCGCCGTCATCAATAAAGAGACGAGGAAGTGAAATATTAGCAATACCCTTAAAAGGTTCCTTGCCGTCAATCAAAAGACTTAAATCAACTGCTTCGGTACTTGCTTTTAGTAACCAGTACTCAAGTGCTATGTTATAAAGGCCCGTTTTACTAACGTTAAATGTAAAAGTTATACTGCCTTTACCATCACTCCACTTAAGAGCAGTGTTTTTCCCTTTGAAATTTGAAACAATTTTTGTAGAAGCGCCGTCATCTGCAATAACCGTGGTTATATCAGAAGAAACTGTGCCAACGTTAGTATCATAATCGCGATACTTTTCTAAATAGACACTGTAATCATCTGTAGCTTGATTTGACAACTTAACGCTATCTTTTACATCAGCATAGCAAACACCGGCTGAGGCTACTAAAATGATCAAAGCCAATACAAAAGATACAATTCTTTTCAAATCCATTCCTCTTTTCTGCAATTTGATAAAAAGATACAAAAAATTTGGACATAATTATCCACTTTTCATATACTTTTATTATTATAATGAATTTAAACAAATTGCTCAATGAACAATCATAATCTTTCAGTACACTTTTTTGTCTTTTACCTATTATGTTTTTTCACATAATTCTCATAATTTTCCACATAACCTTGACAACACCTTTTCACAATGTTAAAATTTTTTCGAGGTGGAAAAAATGAAAATAGGAATCGGTTTAGGTAGCCATGAACGTTGGGGCGAAAAAAGATACCAAAAATTAATCGAACACGGATTTTCTTGTGTTGATTTTAATATGATGAGCACATCGCACTTCCCTTATTGTGATTCGATAAAAGAAACAGAAAACAAACTTATTTCTGAAAGAAAATTAGCAGAAGAATCCAACGTAGAAATTTATCAAGTTCACGGTCCGTGGAAGTGGCCACCTGAAGACAACACCGAAGAGTTGTTAAAAGAAAAACTTGAAAATGTAAAACGCTCGTTATGGGCAACTGCAGTGCTTGGCTGTAAAAATTGGGTAATTCATCCTGTTATGCCATGTGGTATCAACGATAAAGGCACTAAGGACCAAAAAATAACCCTAGATGTTAATTTAGTCTTTATGCGCAAGGCTTTAGAAATTGCGAAAAGTTATGACCTTACAATTTGTTTAGAAAATATGCCAATGAAGGATTTTTCGCTTGCAACTCCTTATGAAATCCTTGATTTTGTTAACCTAATAAATGATGATCATTTTAAAATTTGCCTTGATACAGGTCACGTTGCAACCTTTCAAAACCTCTCTGTAGCAAAGGCCGTGAGAGATTTAGGAAATAAGATACAAGCCTTTCATATTCACGACAGTTTTCCAGACAGGGATTTACATCTTTTACCCTACTTTGGCACTATAGATTGGGTAGATTTTTCGCACGCATTAAAAGAAATCGGATATAACGGCGGATTATGTTTGGAAACTGCACCACCACACGCTTTACCTAATGATATCTATGAAGATTTGTGTATAAATCTTTTTAAGATAGTTGACATAATAGCGAATAACTAAATACCTAAAAACTGTAAAAAGCAGATGCAACAACGCATCTGCTTTTTTAAGATTGTTTGCTCAATAAAAATAATCAAAACTTTTAAGTTTTTAATTTTTAATAAAATTTGCAAAAAAATCAATGTTATTAGATAATTTCACTATAGACATTTATATTTTAGTCAGTTATACTTATAAAGTGTAATTATGCTAATGTAGAATTATTTGATATGTTAATTCCACATTTGATTATAGAACTACTATAACACGGAGGTTTTTTATGAAAAAGAAAATCTACAAAGCGCTTAGTATTTTGTTAACTTTGACACTCTTGGTATCTACTTGCGTTTGCGCAATTGGTACGGTAGCTGCTAAAGAAGTGACATACTATGTAAGTGCAGCAGCAAGTGAAACTAAGGACGGTACTAAAGATTCCCCGTTCTTAAACGTTTGCGAAGCAATTGAATTTGCAAATGGCTTGGATTATTCCGAGAACGACACTGTTAATGTTATAATCCTTGATGAAGGCACTGTTAATTGGGGTGTCTATAATAAATCCAATTTCCTTAAGTATGACTACACCCTTAATGTTTCGGCGCAAAATGTTACAACGGAACTTTCTCTTAATTCCGATTCTTATGTTGGCGGAAAAACCCATTTTGATAATCTAAAACTAAATACCGCCAGCAGATACTTTTATTTTTGCGGTAACGATGTAACCTTTGGCTCAAATCTTACCTCTTCCGGCTCTATTCCGTGGTATTTGGGTGAAGAGAGTCCCAAAGCTTTTAACAATGATATTAACGTTGACTTTGACAACTCACTTCAAACTCTTATCATGAGCGGTTGGTGGGGTACAACATTTGATTGTGATATTAATATAACATATAATCATAGCAGTTCGCCCACTTTTTCATTTGGTGCAGCCGGCAATCAAGAAGTAAACTATAACGGGAATATTAACTTTAATTTCAAAAATGCTACAGGTGTAACCTTTAAAGAAACTAAAACTGCCGTAAAAAACTTTGGACCAAATGTAGCTATTCAGGTTATTAACTCTACAGGTATCAACACAATAACCGCAGAAAATGCAGGCTTTGATTCAATTACAAATTCAAACATTGCAGATGTTCCAAGATGGACAATTATAAATAACTCAAGTTATAAGGATGCCATCAACTTTACCGATACTGCAGGTGTATATAAAATTGATAAAACCTTACTTGCTGAAGCGACCAATTACTTAGGCGATGTTGTAGCAGAAGCAACCTTAGTAAATGAAGACGACCAATACAAAACACTTGACCTTAGAGATTTTGGTGCAGGTGAATACTCTGTTGACATTTTCACAACACCCGTAGAAGCAACTTACTATGTAAGCGCTAGCGGTAATGATTCCAATGACGGTGAAACCGCAAATACCGCTTTTCTAACCCTTGCAGGCGCCATTGCAAAGATTAACGAAAAAATCAAAGGTTCAAAAGATATCGTTAACCTTATATTATTAGACAACATTAAGTGGGGCTCAAATTCATACCCCACATATCCATATACCCTTAAAATTACAGCAAAAGATGCCGCAACCACGCTTTCACTTGCAGGTGCTCCCGGCGGTGGCGAAGGTTCCCTTGGCGGTAAAACCCATTTTAGTAATTTATCTCTTAGTGGCAGCTACTTCTATTTAGGCGGTAGCGACTTAACCACAGATTCAAGCCTTACTCAATCCAATAACTATTGGCATTTAGGCGGTAATAAACTTAGACATTATAACGATGATATAAACCTTGAGTTTAATCACGAGTTTAAGAATATACTCGTTATGTGCAATTGGTATAGCGGAACCTTTAATGGCGATATTAATATAACCTATAATTACAATAATACACCCACATTCGCATTTGGCTCGAGTAGTAGCGGTCACACTGTAGACTATAACGGCAATCTTAACTTTAACTTTAAAAATGCTACAGGTGTAAACTTTACAAACCGTGACCCCAACGGCCAAAAGAACTTCGGAGAAAATGTTGCTATTCAGGTTATAAACTCAACAGGCGTTGATACTATAACCGCAGATAACGAAGGCTTTAAGTCGCTAACTAATTCAAATGTTGCAGATGTTCCAAAATGGACTATTATCAACAACTCCGGCTATAAGGATGCTATCGACTTTACAACAATAGCCGGTGTTTATAAAATTGATAAAACTATGAACACTTCCGTAACAAACTCTTCGGGTGAAATTATAGAAGCCATCTTAGTTAACGCTAACGACAAATACAAAACCCTTGACCTTAGGAAATTTGGCGCAGGCGCATATACTGTTGAAATTTTCTCCGAGCCAAAAGAGTATACATATTACTTAAGTGCAACAGGTAACGATACTGCTAACGGCGAAACCGAAGCTACCGCTTTTAAAACACTTACAGGTGCTATTGCAAAGATTAATGAAACCGTAACCGGCACAAAAGATACCGTTAACCTTGTAATCCTTAATAATGGCAATATCCATTGGGGCTCTAATAAATATCCCACATATCCTTACACACTTAAGGTTACAGCTAAAAACGCCGAAACAAGGCTCAGTTGTATCGATCCCGATACTAGTACTAATACTGATATAAATGCTCTTGGTGGCAAGACCTACTTCGATAATTTTAATTTTTATCCTGATTACTTTTATTTATGCGGTAACGATTTAACCACAGGTTCCAACTTCACCCAACGTGCAAGATATTGGCATTTAGGTAATGAAAGTGGTACCAAGTATAATACCGATATTAATATTGAGTTGAATCACCATTTGAATGATATGTTTGTTGTAGGCGGTTATTACACCAACACATTTAATAAAGATATTAATATAACTTATAATCACAACAGTACTCCTCAATTCAGATTTGGTTCAACCGGCAATAATAACACAACAACATATCGCGGTAATATTAACTTTAACATCAAAAACGCTACGGGTTTAACACTTGCAAACCGTAACAACGGTACAAAAGTATTTGGCACAAACACTGCAATTCAGGTTATTAACTCAACCGGAATCAACACCATTAGCGCCAATAATTTTACCGAAGATGTAACAAATTCAAGTATTGAAGGTACCGATAAAACTTTTGCAGACGTTCCAAGATGGACAATTAATAATGCCACCGGCGATAAGGATGCTCTTTCCTTTGTTTCAGGCGTTGCAGGTAAATATAAGATAAATATTGATACCAAAGTTTATGACGTTAAAGTATTCAATGCTTCAGGCAATGAAATAACCAATAGCGTTGTTAAAGACAACTATATCGATATTGCAGGCGCCGGTCTTAGCGCAGGTACTTATACAATTATGGTTGAAGAAGCTGAATCACATAATTACGATGAGTATATAAATTATCGCAACGGTCTTGGTAATACCT
This sequence comes from Acutalibacteraceae bacterium, assembly GCA_045119585.1. GTDB lineage: Bacteria > Bacillota > Clostridia > Oscillospirales > Acutalibacteraceae > UBA737. The sequence continues at coordinate 8,527 of JBGVDY010000100.1, forward strand.
ACAGCAAACTTACAAATGATAAAAAACTTAACGTTGTTTACTTTGGTGGTTCTGTAACTGCAGGTACAGGTTCAAGCAATTCTGAAGTTTATTCTTGGCGCGCACGTGTTGGCAATTGGCTTAAGACCAACTTCC
>JBGVDY010000101.1:0-3204 GCA_045119585.1 Acutalibacteraceae bacterium
TTTTCAATAATTTTTCTTACAAAATCATAATTTTCTTCACCGTAAGCCTTAACTCTTACGTAATTAATATGCAAATTAGAAGCAATTTCAATACATTTTTCAATTTCACTTATAATTTCCTGTTCACTACCACTATCTGCAAGGTTACAAATAGTATCAATGCAAGGGATAGATAACTTCTTTTCATAAAGCTTTCTTACGGTTTTAGCGGCGGCATAATCGTGAAAAGCGCCATCTTTATCGGTAAAAAGCTTGTTATGTATATTATGAAGTTCAATTCCTTGAAACTTCAAATCGTTTGCAATGTCACAAAAATCATCAAAAGTACTGTTATGCCAGCCTTTTGTTGAAAAAGATAATTTCATCCTTATGCCTCCTCAAAAACAATTTTGTTTACTGCATTGATATAAGCCTTTATACTTGCGGCAATAATATCGGTAGAAATACCGTTGCCCGAATAAAGCTTACCGTCTTTGCGAAGCTTTACTATAGCGCTACCCATAGCACCCTTACCTTCGGTTACAGAGTGGATTTGGAAATCGTCCAATTCATAGTTACTTCCTAAAATTTGCTCTAAAGCGTGGAATGCGGCATCAATGGTACCGTCACCTGCGCCTATACCCTGTAAAGTTTGACCATCCTTTTCCAAGGTGACCTGAGCGGTAGAGGTAATAATATTACCGCTATTTACAACATAGTTTATAACTTTATATGTAGGCTCAACCTGTAAAGCTACGCTTGCTACAATTGCATCAAGTTCTTTAGCGGTTATGCGCTTTTTAGCAGCAACACGCAAAAATTCATCATAAACCTTTGTGCCGTCGGCTTCGGATAAATCATACCCCAACCCTAAAACTGCTTTAAGTACGGTTTCCTTATCATCGTTAGCATCAAGCTCTAATTCGTTTTCACCAAATTCGACAATATTCGACAAAGAGTTTTCGCCCTTAACGTTGTCGGTAATCCAAGTAATTTGGTTAATAATACGGTTGAGCTCGGTAAATTTAACTGCCGACTCAAATCCATAGCTATTACCGCAGTTTTTAACTATTCCCGCAAAGGTAGAAAGGTTTGTAATGCTACCTATTACACCGGTTTTAACGGTATTAACACCGCCACGAACGGCAATAATTGTATTAGCTGCGGCAAGACCGTTTTTGTCTTCACACATAACGCCGCTGTCAATTCCCTCAAGCATAAATTTAGTAACAAACTTACTAAATTCATCAGGCATCATTTCAGAAGTAGAATCGCAGAAGGTAATCAGGTTAGCACCCGATTCTTTCGCAACTGCTACTGCATCCTTTAAAAAGTCTTCTTCGGCTCTTGTAGCATCAATGGCACAAAATTCAACGTCATCAATTTTATCTTTTGCGTAAGATACGGTTTCCTTAATAACTTCAAGCATTTTATTTGCTTTAATATGAAGCGAATATTCCATACCAACGCAAGAAAGCGGTAATTCTACGCGGATACGGGGATTTTTAGCGGTATTAAGCGCTGCAACCGCCTTATCTACATCGGCTTTATTTTGTACTTCTACCGAAATTACACCGTTCTTTACAAAAGAAGCAACAGTTCTTATAAGTAAGGTATCAGCCTTTTCGTTTTCTATTTTAGGTAGTTCTATTGCATCAACACCTAGTCGTTCAAGCTGACGTGCTATTTCAACCTTTTCCTTAAAACCTAAGGATGTGTTGCCAAAAACCAGTGTTCTGTCTGCAATTTTAACTTTCATAATAAAACCTCTTTCTCAAATAAAAAATCCCTGAGAATGCAATGCACATTCTCAGGGACGAATATACTATTCGCGGTACCACCCTGTTTACCGTATAAAAACGGTCACTCAGTAAAGCTCCAACAAGCCTTTTGCCATGGTAACGGGGCATACCGTAGCAGCTTACTTTTACTTCAGCCGCTCTGCTCAGGAATGAGACTTATCTTAATAAAAGTGTACCGCACTTGCACCAACCGGCGGCTCTCTTCACACCGAAATTAAGCAATAATTCCGTCAACGCATTTAACAACATTTTTTGTAATTATATCACTTGAAAACTTGTTTGTCAAGCATTATTTTATATCATCCAAAACGGTTGAAAGCTTCTCTATACAGTCTTTACAAACGTTATATCCTGCATAGTCGGCACTTGGTCCCAAGCGGTGGCAGAAAACACAGGTAGGTTGGAATTTACGAAGCACAATAGCGTCATTTTCCAAGAAAATTTCAAAGCTATCCTTTTCGTTTTCAACCTTTAAATGGTCTCTAAACTCTTTGGGAATTACTACTCTTCCCATTTTGTCAACCTGTCTTATAATACCGTTGCTCATAAGTCACTTGTCTCCTTACACTTAATAATGTGATTTTAATATATTTGACATATTTTGTAAATAGTTTATTTTTTCACCATTCGCGACCAAATAATTATAGCTATTTGAAGCGGAACACCAAAGGTCAAAATATCCCATATATTAAACTTAAACAGCTGCACTGCAAGGCACAATAGCAAGCTCCACACAAGGAATGATAAAAGCCAAAAGAGAAACTTGCATTTATTCCATATTGCATCAAAAACGATACCAACTATAAGTGATACAGGAACCGCCCACGCAAAACACATTGGATAAAGCGAATTAGTAAAAATACGCAAAAACACAAATAGTACAAGGGCTACAAGCCAAACCGCCAAAATGCTTAAAAGGGTTATATGAAGGTACCTTTTTCTCATATCCCCCATTGGAAGCTCACGAGGTTTAATCTTCTCTTCGCCTACAATATTATCTAGGCTCACCTCATAAAGCTTTGAAATTTTATAAAAAACTTCAATAGGCGGTAGCGATTCTCCCTTTTCCCATTTAGAGATTGCCTTATCTGAATAATTCAACTTTTCGGCTAATTCAATTTGGGTAAGTTTATTCTTTTTTCTTAAAATCTGTAAATTTTTACCGATTATAAAGTTTAAGTTTTCCATAAATCATTTCCTTTTAATAATAGCACTAAAAACGCTCATAATGAATGTGTAGCTTAAACTTTTAAGCTATATAAATTATGGGAGTGAACTTTTTGAGTTTAATACAATGCGCCGAAAACTGTAAATACCAAATTGACGGTTACTGCAATTTAGAAATATGCAGCAACATAAATTCGCCTGATAACGACTGTCCATACTATTTATCAAACTCACTTAATAAGTGCGAGAGCCTGCG
>JBGVDY010000102.1:0-2934 GCA_045119585.1 Acutalibacteraceae bacterium
TAACACGACTACGGGATACCGCGCGCGATAAAGATAATAAGAATGACTTTTTATCGTTGCACTTATCATTGAACAAACGCATTCTACAACAACCGCAAAGGTTGAATTCAAGCTCAAAATCGGAGGCGGTATCATAGTAAATTATGTCCGTTTTAAAGTTTTCTAACATTTTATTTCTCCTTAAGATATACGATTTATTACTAAATTAAAAATTTCAATTACTGCCTGCTCGCGTACATAATTACGTTCCTTCGGACAGATATTAAGCTTTACAGTTTCGGTTTCACCTTTATAGCAAATACCAACAAAAACTGTACCTGCTGTGTAGCCGTCTTGCGGATCGGGTCCTGCAACACCGGTTACTGAAACACCAATATCTGCATTTGATAACGCACAAATATTATATGCCATTTGCTTTGCGGTATCATAGCTTACTGCACCCATAGTATCAAGCGTTTGCTTTTCTACCTTTAAAATTTCATTTTTTATTCTGTTAGAATAGGTGACAAGTCCCATTTCAAGAACCTTTGAAGCGCCCGAAACAGCGGTTATATAAGTAGATACCATACCGCCTGTGCAGGATTCCGCGGTGGCAATTTTAAGATTTTTTTGTTTTAAAAGCTCAACAGTCTTCTTGGCTAAACTTAGAACGTCGGGATTCAAAATTAAAAACCTCTCAGTCTATATAGGTGTAAACAGTTTCGCTAATAGCCTTTTCAATTAAAGCATCAATTGCCAAACCACCTTCAGCTTCCAGACAAGACTCTAAAGTCGGACGGGTTTTAGGATGCTTAGGTGTAAATACTGTACAGCAGTCTTCATAAGGTAAAATTGAAGTTTCGAAGGTATCGATATTGCGTGAAATAGTAACAATTTCTTCCTTATCCATACCTATTAAAGGGCGAAGCACAGGAATATTTGTAACCGCATCGGTTGTAACAAGAGCGGGTAGAGTTTGGCTTGCAACCTGACCTAAGCTCTCACCTGTGATAAGTGCTAAGCTACCCGAATCACGCGCGATTTTTTCCGCTATACGCATCATCATACGGCGCATAATAAGGGTGAAATATTCTTCGGGGCAATTGTTTGCAATTTCGTCCTGAATTTCGGTAAAAGGCACTATTGCAAGGTTTATACATCCGCTATAGCGTGCAACCTTAGAAAGCAAGGTTTTAACCTTCATTTCAGCGCGGGGACTTGTATACGGAGGGCTTGCAAAGTGAATTGCGTTAAGCCTTAAGCCACGTTTAGCCATAGTCCAAGCAGCAACAGGACTGTCAATACCACCCGAAATTAAAATAGAAGCAATACCTGCAGTACCTACGGGTAAACCGCCCGCGCCCTGAATCTGTTCAGCGTGAACGTAAGCGTTGGTATCACGTATTTCAACAAAAACCGTAACGTCAGGGTTATGAACGTCAACCTTTAAATGATGGTATTTTGATAAAATCATACCGCCTAATTCACGGCTGATTTCAGGCGACTTTAACGGAAAACGCTTATCGGCACGCTTGGTTTCAACCTTAAAAGTTTTTACGCTTTCTAAAGTAGATTTAAGATATTCGGGCGCTTTTAAAAGGATATCATCCATATCCTTTTCACAAACAAGCGCACGGCTAAAACCTGCAATACCGAATATTAGCTTTACACGGTTAAGGGCTTCTTCAAAATCGAAAGTTTCTTCCTTAGGCTCAATATAAATAGCCGATTGAGCCTTTTTAATTGTAACTTCGCCGAGTGTTTTAAGTCTGCGGCGAATATTTTTAATAAGTATATCTTCAAAGTTGCAACGGTTAAGACCCTTAAGGGCTAATTCACCGTTTTTAATAAGTATAATTTCTTTCATTTTATGCCTTTCTAAGTTTTTTTGTAGCGTTTATAAGCTCGTTTATAAGTGTATCAACATCCTGTTTAGTATTAAAGCGAGAAAAACTTATACGTATAGCTGAATCAATAGCCTTGTTATCCTTACCCATTTCCTTTAAAACATAGCTCACGTTCCCTTTAGAGCAGGCGCTTCCGCTTGAAATAAAAATATTCTTGCTTTCTAAAAAGTGCAAAACAGTTTCAGAACGATAGCCGTTTAGTGAAATATTTAAAACGTAAGGCAGACCATTTGGGTCGGAATTTATGGTAGCCAAATTATTATCCTTTAAAAGTTCAACCGCATAATCGAATAACTCTTTTTGGATTTTAAGCTGTGCATCAAGATTTGGCAGTGATTCTATTGCGCCTTGTAGCGAACAAATAAGCGGAACCGACTCAGTGCCTGAACGCATACCGTTTTCCTGCCCACCGCCGAAAATAAGGGGTGAAATATGAGTTTTTTGTGAGCAGTATAAAAAGCCAATACCTTTAGGAGCGTGGATTTTATGACCACTGGCAGTCAGTAAATCGACACCCAACGCTTTAACGTTTATTGGCATTTTGCCAAAGGCTTGTACCGCATCGCAGTGGAAAAAAGCGTTTTTGGAGAGCTTATGAGTAAGCTCGCAAGCTTGTTTTATGGGCTGTATGGCACCCGTTTCGTTATTAACAAGCATAATGCTTACAAGCACAGTTTTATCATTAAGCGCTTTCTCTAAATCAGCTAAATCTATTACACCGTTTGTTTTAGGCTTCAAATAAACTATATCAAACCCAAACCCTTCTAAAGCTTTTACCGCATTTAGTACTGACGGATGTTCTATGGAAGTAGTAATAATGCGGTTACCACGATTTTTGCGGTGCAGTGCCGACATTATTGCGGTGTTGTTAGACTCTGTACCGCACGAGGTGAAAATAATTTCTTTTGGAGAAGCGGATATAGAATTTGCAACACACATACGCGCATTATCGACTGCAATTTCGGCGTGCATACCCAAAGTATGTAAAGAAGACGGGTTGCCCCAATTGTCTATTAGCGCTTTATTCATATATTCTATTGCTTTTTCA